>PBNI01000005.1 GCA_002723045.1 Methanobacteriota archaeon
AGGTCAATCGGTATATGAAGTAGCTAGGAGTATTTTCGAAGGTCTCATTTGAAAATGATACAAGTATTCATATGCCGATAACTAGCGTGATATACACAGTATGACTCACGTTGTGACCAGTGCATGTGTTCGATGCAAGTATCAAGACTGCGTCCATGTTTGCCCAGTAGAAGCCTTTAGGGAAGCCGAAGAATATCTCGTTATTGACCCGGATGAGTGCATAGACTGCGCGGCTTGCATTCCCGAGTGCCCTGCAGAGGCAATCTACGCCGACACCGACCTACCGGAGGAAGAAATGGCGTGGTTAGATAAAAATGAGGAAGAGGCCCCTGATCTTCCCATCGCAGAGGGAGACTCTCCTGTTCTAGCTGACCAGTAGTCACGGTCCACTACATAGGTTCTTGAATATCGACTTAGGGGGATGGCCATGAAGAAGAGGGTTGATCTGGGCGAAATGAGGCATGGCACGGAGCTCCTCAAGAGAGGCTTCGCAAAGATGCAAGAGGGAGGAGTCGTGATGGATGTAGTCACGGCAGAGCAGGCTCACGTTGCAGAAGACTCAGGAGCAGTCTCTGTGATGGCCTTAGAACGAGTCCCTGCCGATATACGGTCTTCGGGAGGAGTTGCAAGGATGAGTCACCCTCAACTGATCAAAGAAATCATGGAGACTACAAGCATCCCAGTCATGGCCAAGGCCAGAATTGGACACGATGAAGAAGCTAGAGTGCTAGAATCTCTGGGTGTCGACATGATTGATGAATCCGAGGTTTTGACTCCTGCTGATCCATTCTACCATATCGCAAAGAGCGATTTCACGATCCCTTTTGTTTGTGGGTGTACCAGCCTAGGTGAGGCAGTGAGGAGGATTTCCGAGGGAGCCGCAATGATCAGAACAAAGGGGGAGGCGGGCACGGGAAATGTAGTCAGTGCAGTAAAGCATGCTCGATTGCTTGAGGCGGAAATTGAGACCTCCAGTAATGCTGACTCAGATTCAAGAGCGGATATTGTAGAGAAGATTCTCGAAGGATACAGGAGACTGGAAGAAAACTCTGAAATTGGTGCTAAAGTGAGGAAGACTCCTTTCGGTGAAATTGACTCCATAAGAAAGGACCTTACGAACGTCCTCGAAGAGGTCATTGATCTAGGCAGGCTCCCCGTGGTAACTTTCTCTGCTGGAGGTATTGCAACTCCATCGGATGCGGCCCTAATGATGAGTCATGGCATGGATGGTGTTTTCGTAGGATCGGGCATCTTCAAGAGCTCTGACCCTACAAGAACGGCGGAAGCTATAGTTCTGGCAACTCATCACTTCGAAGATCCGCAAGTAGTTGCAGAAGCTTCTGAAATGGTAGGGGAAGCTATGCCCGGACTAGAAATAGACAGTCTGGAAGTCAGGCTCGATGAACGTGGATGGTGACTAGCGCTTTCCGCCACGGGAAGTACCCAGTCTCCTTGATTTCCGCTTTGATGCTGATTTTTGTTCTACTTGTTGTGATTCGCCCTCGCTAGACACTAAGCCTCCAAAGGTTACTGAGTTGCCTTCCAGAAGCATATCAGCTAGGGAGTCTGCCAATTCTTCATTCTGATCGGGTCCCCTAAGCGCCTGCCTAACGGATTTGTTGTGATCTCGTACCATCTTCTCTCGCTCCTCGTGCTGAGAACGGATCTCGTCCCTAATTTCATTGACCTTGGATAGCATTTCTACGAGGGATGCGTGAGTCTCGTCTGCCTTTCCTCTTTCGTGAACGAAAAGTGCATGCAACCTGTCTCCTTCGCCTCTGAGGAAGTCACGCTCCTCGAACATCGGCTTTATCTCATTCCAAATCTCGTCGGCTAGAGCATTCTGTTCGAGCATTAGTTTGTGTTCATTATCAGCCTCGGCCCTCAACCTTTGAATTGACTCGTCCATGTCGCTCAAATCGATTGAGATTATCCTCTGCTGCTCGACATGAGGAATTAGTTCGTCCCTTCTAGAAATCAAAGACCTCAGCTTTTTGATCATCGAGTTCTCTTTTTCTAGAGTGAGGGCGCCATCGGTCATGATTCGATCCTCAATCCTCTCGATTTCACCAACTGTCTCGGAGAGTTGGATGACTACGGACTTTCCGGGACCCTTGTCCCTCGAGCCCTTCTTTCGTGCAATGACCTCCCTAATACTCTGCTGAATCTCATCCCTACTGGCTTGGTGAAGCTTGGCCTGGACCCTGACTTTCTTTTGTTCGTCCATCTTTGCGGAAATTGTCTCGTGGACTTCCTTCCTCTTTTCGTGAGCGGAGTTCCTTTGCTCAGCGGCACTCCTCGCAGAATCGTTGTGAGCGTCCCTTTGCCCCCTAATTCTGCTAAGTTTTGATTCCATGGCATGCAGCCTTGTCCTTAGGTCGTCAGAACCCTGGTCGTCATGCTCCATGCAATTCCGACTAGTTTCCCCTTATTGAAGAGACCTAAAGGCCGAATAACCTTGCTGCGAAAGGAAGAATGGGGGAAATAACTGCGAGAGCAGCACCAAACATGAATACTGCTCCGGTAGTCATCCTCAACCTAGTGAATAAGTCAGAGCGAACCTGGGATGTCAGCACCTTTCCAGATATTAGATTGCCCGACGAGTCCTCTAGCCTTACAGTGACGGTGGCATCACCCATCGAAGATGGGATCAGCGTTTGCCAGACAATTCTGGATTTTGACATAGAGGAAGAAATCCTATGAAAATCTGGTTTTCCCTTTTGTGAGTCTTTTTGTGGTTCCGACCTTAGCCGATATACGCACTCATTAGGTCTGAAATCAGGCGTCTGGACGCGGAGAATCAGGTCTTGTACTTCGTCTGTGTGATTGAGGACGTAAGCAAATAGATTGGCCTGACCTAATGTTAGATTCTCCATGTCAACATCGAACCAAATACCTCGATTTGTAGGACCCCCTAGATGCATACGCATTCTGTCATTAAGCCTGAAGAAGGGCGCACAGCGCTCTCTAGCGTGCATAAGTAGCCGGTCGAGTGTCTCTTCGCCTAGCTCTTCATGATTGATTATTTGATCGACCGTCCTAGAATCAACCAACTCGGAAAGTGCGTTGTGGAACTCATCCTCTTCAATGAGTCCTGACCTATACATGTCTAAAATCAGGAGAAGGTACTCCTGTAAGTCGGATATATTCACACCCTTCTTCAGGTCTGAATTGAAAGAGGATACATACTTGGAGAACCTCACTGCTAGAAGGGGGTCGACATGGGCCCTAATTACGTCCGTGAAAGGCCTGTTTAGCAAGGCTGGGTGAATTGGGGGGGAGAATGCTTCTAGAAGTCCCCAGGGCTCTACAGTGTTGAACCTGGGTCGATTCGAAACCATGTATACGCTATGACCGGAAAGTAGTGCCCCGGTGGACAATGCGATTAGAACCGGTATTCCTTCGGTTTCGGATGGAAAGATTAGCGCTAGTCCAAGCATTATAGTGGATAGGGTCATCAGTGTTGTTGTGAGATTGAGTTGGTTTGATGCTCCGTCAATGACGGCCTTCATCTCGCTGTAGCCGTGTGCGCTACGGAAAGTAACGCCCGTAGAGACGATTTCCTCCGTCTCAATTTGGAAAATCCTCTTTGTTACCCAGAGCAAGTAATGCAAGACAAATAGCAGAAGCAGATCTGCGACCATAAGAGCAAGTGAAAGCAGGTATACGGATTTTGAAAATGATAAATCGAGGAATAGCTCTCGTACACCACCTTGCCACCAATCAGGATCAGAGCTTCGATAAGACTGAGCCAATCCAAACAACACAACAACAACGATTGGAAGGAATAGAATCAGACGAGCGCCTCGGCTGATTAGTAAGTCGTCGATTCCCGTGAGTATTGCCTCGCGTAACTTCAATGTGGACTTTTGACTTGATTTTCTGTGGAGCTCCTCGGACTTGGTAATCTCTTTGATATCGGGAGCAGGGGGGGCTTCTGACTCAAGTACAGACACCATCGAGTCTATATCGCTCTCCAAGTCAATAACGGCAGATTTTTCTTCGTTCGCTGACATTTTTTAATCTCCGATTGAATTTATTCTAGCTAGAATTCTCATAGAGAGAGTATCGGAAATACTGAGGGTGTTGCCATCACAAATCCTTGCGTCGGCAGAGGTTTCGATAACAGATCCGAGCATTATTCCTGTTTCTGCGATAGTTACTGCCTCAGTATCTGAAGAAATTATGAGTTCCACTGTAGCAGAAGAATTGGCGGGAAGTTTGGAAATAGGAAGAAGGGTGGAGATGCCGATATTTTCGAAGTCTCTCATCACACTGGGAACCCTCGTCCCTTTAATCGAAAACTCCGGATACCCCAGTAGACGATCTAGAGTGGATTCAAGATCAGAGTTAACTGCGTGTTCCATCTTACATGCTACTTCCTGGACATCCCCCTCAAATCCAATTACATCTGTAAGAAGTATCTCGAGAAGGATTTCCCTCCTCTTTATGCTTGCAGCAAGTTGGAATCCAGCGGGTGTTAGCCTACACCCTCGATAGGGGATGTGTGTAACCATATCTCGACTCGAGAGGCGTTGTATCATTTCAGTCACCGATGCTGCGCTGACTCCCTTGTTGTCCGCAAGTTGAGTGGTCTTTACGATGGCAGCAGGATTGTCTGAGTGCATCTCGAATATAGTCTTCAGATACATCTCCTCTATTTCACTAAAATCAGACATTCTAACCCCCCTCTACCTCCGCCATGAATTGAGTCTTGCAAACCGGGCATCTAGACATTACCGGTCTCTTGTCAATCTGCACCCTCAAGGCCTGATCACACGTGGGGCAATGGAGTATATCCTCGGAAGATTTCACAACATTGAGTTTTTCAGTTTCCTCGTATGACTCATCTGGTCCGCCAACCATGAATTCCATGGAGCACGATGGGCACCGGACCCCACCGACATGATCATTCGGCACCATAAGTCTCTGATCGCAATAACTACACTCGATCTCTCTCTTCTCAATTCTAAGTTGGCTGCTCTCTGACTCTTTTGCCTCCCTTAGACGTAGATTGGAGGTAGTGGGTGTCCTAGAGGAAACCGCTCTCCAGGAGAACGTCCCTATCAGTATGATGAGGGTACCAGCAAGAATCCCATACCCTGCAGCCAAAATATCGAATGGTAGCTCAGGCCCTTGGTCGCCGATATTTGGCTCGATAGAATAGATTCTCGTCGAAATAACACCATCTGATGACCATTGGACCTCAAGATCCACATTATCACGCTCAACCCACTCAGAGATTGACATTTCTGTAATGACAACTGATCCAGGCATTAAACCTGGAACAGTAGATTCGGATAGAATCGTTCTCTCTGAAGATGATATTAGTCGCAATGTACCAGACTGAGTTTGATGATCATCATCATTACTAAGTGTAATTGTAACCAAAACTCTACTTCCGGGAGATGGCTTTTCTGGATTGAAAATAGCTTCCAATTTGATAGATGATGGGTCGATATCGGGTGCAGCAACAGATTCTGTTGTAATGTTCTGAGAAAAAGGAGATGCCGTCCATTGAAGAGGAATTGCCTGAATGGTAATATCTGTAGCATCTGGATTTCCTAATGAGAAATCTATCACTCTGCGTCCAGGATTTGCTTCTAGGAGGATTTCCTGTAAGTTCTCAGTTTCTCCAGCGACTTCTGAAGACACAGCCAATAGAATTGAGCGGGGCTTTCCCTCGGATAGGAAAACGGAGACGTCGATTTCAAGTCCTTCAGATACAGACCAGGAAATTGAGTCGGTAGAAAGATTCAGAATCTGACTTGTTGAGACCTCAATAGACAGGTTGCCCTCCAAGTCAGTATGCCCTGTTGAACCCAGCACTGAGAGTTTCCAGTTGAATTCATTAGTACCGGGAAGATCCATGATGAAGCTGGCAGGAACCTCTCTGGTTGAGCCGGGGGAAATCGAGATATATTCTCCCTGAAACATTTGTTCGCTTTCGGAATGTGTGATTTGGAGAGATACTGAACCGGTGGAGTTACCTTTGTTGGTTACCATCATTGAGGCGATGAGAGTATCTCCGACATGGGCAGGCTCACCGGAAATTACCAGACCAGAACCACCCGAAGAAGTGAAATTAGTAGAATTACTAGAGGTATTAGAATTCATTTCTGGGGTTTTATCATCAAGAATACCGGGTTGAAAGGCATAGTGAATAATGACGATTTGAAGAAGAATTACCATGACGGAAATGAGGATTGTATGCCTCAATGTCACTTTCATGTGTGATGGCTCGAATGGGCATCGTATGAATCAAACGCAGAAAAACACTCTGGATAGGGCTATAATAGGGGCATTTGCTCGATTAGAACAGAAATGAACACTAGTGAACTGATGAGGGCGACTCCGGATGAGCTTGCATCTGCCCTTCTAAATAGGAGAATGTTGCTCAAGGATAGTCTACCTGGAGTGATTAGGAATCTTGAGGCTGAAGAAGACGCGCTATCTCCAAAGCTAGATAGGATGAAGAAAGCCTTCGATGAAGCTAACGACAAGGTAGTCAAATTCAAGGCGAATAGAGATGAGTGTCAGACCCTCGCCGGCACTCTAATTCCCGATGTGAAACGGATTAGGGCAAAACTGAATGATTCCGGAGGAATGATCAGTCTTGATCCTAAATGGAAGAAGATGAGATTGCTGGAACAAATTGAAGAAATTGAGAACAAGATCCAAACATCAGCGTTAGACCACAAATCCGAAAGGAAGCTACTAGAGAAGAGAAGGGCGTTAATTTCCGAAAATGACAAATGGATCAGAGATAGGAAGGACTCGAATCCGGAAATGTCAGAGTATCTGGAAAAGAACAGGGAGATGTCTAAATTATTCAAGAAGGCGGATAAGGAGCATTCTTTGATGATGGGGGCAGTTACCAAAGCACAACCACTCTATGAGAAGATGACTAGTGCCTCGGAAGAGATTAGAGAAATTAGGAGTCAATTGGACCGTGCGAAGGAGTTGCTTGCTCAGAGTGATAAAGCGATTGACTATTGGGAGAAGAGGATAGAGAATGGATTTGGAGATATGGGGCCAGGTTTCAGAGACCTCCTAAAGGGACAAAAAAACGTTGATATGGGGGGCAGTTCTTCTTTCGCCAAACGTTCTAGGAAATTGAAAGATAAGAAATCTAGAGGTGAAGAGGAATGAATGAGTCTTCAAAGGTTTACGAAAGTGATTTCCAGGACCTGACTACAGATGAAATGAAGACAATAATTGCAGAAAAGAAGAGCATGTTGAGATCATGGGATTCAGAGATGAGAGATCTACAGACGGAAAGGAAAGAGCAGGTACAGATAGTAAAGGCTCTCAGATCTGCAGTAGTTGGAATAGAGCTCTCAGGGACTGACAGAAAGAAGCTTCTGGGAGAGTTTCATTCCGTGAGAAAGCAAGCACAGATTCACAGAGAAAAAAGAGATAAAATCAACGAAAGAGTTCCGCCTCCTTCGAAAATTCTAGAGGAATGGCTGGGCGAGACCTACCTCACATTGACGAGAATTGACAATGACCTGACTACAGTACCAATGTTGAATCCAGAACTATCGGCATTTAGCAGATTCTTCGAGATCCAGTCTTCAATCAAAAAGAAGAGAGAGGCAGAGAAATCTCATTCAAAATATATTTCCAAGTTAAGTGAGATGCGGAAGATTTCCACCAAACTGGATCAAAACAAGGAAGAGTTCGGCAAGGCAACATCGGAGTTGAAGGAAAATACTGAAATCCAAGGAGATAAAATTAGCAGGAAAGACATTCGCAGGATTAGTAGAAGTATTTCTTCTATTGATGGGAGAATTGAGGCTATCAAGTCTGAAATAAATAGCGAAAGAAGTTTGTTAAAGAAGCTCCAGAAGTACTCGAGAGTATCTTCTGTTAGAGGTTCTTCCAGCATAGATGATATTCGCGGAATAGCAGCAAAGGGTGGTTCTCTTAGCTCTGAAGAGTTGGGGCTGATACTAGAGACTGGTGGTTTTTCGTCAATCCATGATTCGAAAGAACCCGTTAAAGAAGCACCTAAACAGGGTCAATTGTCGAAAAAGAAGACTAGGAAACTTGGTGTTTCTAGAAGAGGGGGAAGGAAGGGAAAGTTGGCCAGTCGTAGGGACTAGAAGCAAAATACTCGGTATGCCTTAAATGGAACTCCAAATTCGAAGCGCTAGAGGGTATACTTTGGAACTCAATCAATCGAATATCTCATCTGTTTTCGAAAAGAATTCGGAATTGGTTAGTAAGAAGCTGGCTGTATACAAAGATCGTCGTGATGAGATGAACGTCAAGGTTAGGAGTCAGTTGGATAAAAGGAACGAAATCAATCTGCAGGTAAAGCAGTTAATCACCGAAGTTCAGAAGCAGAAGAGCCTAAGGAACGAGGCGAATAGCAAGGTTGCTGAATTGAGGAAAATAAGACTAGAGAAAACAAACGAGTTGAAGGATGTTAGAGCAAAACTAAGGGGTTCGGTTGAGCAGAACGGTAATCATTCGGGAAAGAAGAGGAGTGGTCCGAGTTCTCGGAGTATTAGAGAACAGATGAACAAGCTTGAGTGGCGTCATCAAACTGGCCAGATTAGCCCGAGTAAAGAGAAGGATTTCTTTGCCAAGATGAAGAAGTTGCAGTCAGATTTCAAAAGGCTCAAGAAAGATGAAGATGAAAGTAGTTCAAGCATTTTGAGAGAAGTTCGACAGGCAGAAAAAAGACAGCAGAAAGCTCATGATGCCGTCACTGAAGCATCTGAGAAATCCGAAGAAGCGCATTCACTAATGATGGAATTGTCAAATGAAGTTGATAGATTGAGGGGGATGGCAAATTCTGAACACTTAGGCCTTACTTCGACCAAGTCGGATGCCGATGCGTTGCATAACAAGTATATCATTTCACTAAGGTGCATCCATTCTATGCAGGACATCCTGAAACTATCTAATTCCAAGATGGGTGAAGAAGAAGAGAGAGTGGAGGTTTCCGACTTAATGTCCAGACTAATGAGTGGTGACACACTTTCAGATGAGGATATGATGCTACTTCAGAGAAGCTAAGTCATACAAACGGCCGTTTCTACCATGTAAAATCTTGTCTGTTTCGAGATTTATTAACCAGCCTGGGATGAATATTCTATAGTGCTCGATAAATGCCATGTGTATATCTAAAACCCACTTTTCGAGTAGCATGCTCCTAACAGTGCCGGAGATGCTCATCTCGCCCGAATCCCCCCTTCTCCTCTCGTCCACTATCTTGGAAATCTCGATTTTTAGTCTGTCTTCGGTAAGCCAATTCTCATTGGGTGGTGCTATTGATCTGAGTTTCGGGGATTTTTGCAAACTTTCTGATTCTCCAATGATACTGAGCCTCNTGGACCATGGGTCCTCTAGTATTGTCCATTNGCCCTTTTCACTNCTGCCACTAGGTCCATTCAAATCTCCTGANACTCTCCAAATTCTCGCCTCTAGTAACATTGGTGATGATGAANATCCTTCGATTCCTCGGCTCGCGGNCCAAGAGCCTATGTCAATCTTCGAACTGAGAACTTGCATCTCCCCCTCATTGGAATGAGTGGGNNCAGGATTGGATTCTGCGTCATCTGAGTCTTCCGGGACAATCGAGGCAACAAGCTGTCCAGAAAGAACCGCGCTTCCGATCCACTGGGAGATCTGTTTTGGTGAAACTATCTGAAATTTGGTGCCATCAATAGAATCACAATCAGAATGAGTTATTCGCTCACTAAGGATCAGGTGGAAGCCATCTGGGGCATCCATCTCGAATCGGTCTAGCTCGCTTCTAGTAATTGGTAGGATTTCCGGAGGAGCATGCCAGATGAGTGTTCTTCCTGAGTGAATACCGAAGTCAGGGACTGCTGTGGCTATGCCAATTGGTTTGAATGGAGAATCGGGAGTCGCGACATCGAATGAGTCGAAGTCTACTGACCTGATGCTAAGTAGTGCTCGCAATATGTCCTCCATAGCGCCAGACATATGGCTACGTCTTTCAATGGAGCGCCAGTATTAGAGGTTAAGACCTCGATTTCTAACTCAGACGTTTAGGGCTAGTTGTAGTAGATCGCTCTGTCCTGGATCGATCACGCACAGAGAGCTGACGGGGAATGGCTTCCCGCATGCGGCTCCAAGCTGCCGATTTACCATGGTAACCTGNTGAATTGGTATTGATGGATGCGAATTCCTCAAGTCATCGATGAACGACTCTGGACAATTAGAGGCAACTAAGACCANCTTAGCACCNCCTTTGGAGCAATGTGATACTGTCTGTCTTTGNCCGAANACTAGTTCTCCTGAATTAATTCCTTGCTTGAGTTGNCTGGCGATATCCATCTTCACACCTCAGTTGTTTTCCTCGGGGATGTAGAATAGTTCGACGCTGCCCGTTCCTAGAGCTACGGGTTGACCTACGATGATGTTCTCGGTGACTCCGGATAGGTTGTCCCTTTCACCAATTACTCCAGCCTTCAGCAGGTGTGTAACTGTGACCTCGAAAGCCGAACGAGCGAGGATGGAGTGCTTTGTCCCGCTTACACCGTGACGGCCAATAGCCCTAACCTCCCCACCGGTAGTCATAACATCTGAGACCATAATCAGATGCCTCACGTCAACATCGAGACCTGCGCCCTCAAGTGTGTCCCACATTTCGTTAATTATGGCTTGACGGGCGGCCTCTATACCAAGATAGTCATGTATCTCATTGATGTTGTTCGTGTACGTCTTTGATCGGTCTACACCATCGAACTCACTGACCTTAGATAGGTTTGAGCCGATTGTCGAGATATAATATTCACCTGTTTCGGACATTGGGCCCTGGACTGTGGCTCTGCTNATNCCGGGGAGTCCCTTCAATCGTAGTTTCTTGATCTTGTCCTCGAGTTGCAGAAGAGCGGTGTAAGTAGGGGGGTCGGATGCAAGAGATGTAAGATCTTCTTCCTTTGACACACCTGGAATGATCCTTAGGGACTTTGGACGATCATCGTCATCAGCCTGCACGTACAGCCTTAGAGCACGTGAGAGTTTGTCCCTGACCTCGGCGCCAGTCATTTTCTTCAGCTTCATGTTTTTGTTGTTTAGCTGGAGTAATATGTTCCTCTGAGCGACATCGACGTCAATAGTTGCGATATCTATGGCAGTGGTTGTCTCTATGGATGCGGCTAAGTCTCGTACCAGCTTCTCATTCGTTCTCAGTGGCTTTCCCTTGGAATTCTTCTCGTCCATGTAAATTATCATGGTCGGNGTTTGGGGTACCTTCCTAGCATCGACAATCTCGATTATCCTGGGTAGACCCTGGGTNACGTTCACGGTAGCCACACCTGCGTAGTGGAATGTACGCATNGTCATCTGTGTGCCAGGTTCACCAATTGACTGTGCAGTGGTAATTCCTACTGCCTCGTGCGGAACGGCCTTTGCGTCATTGTAGAAGTTGCTTGCAGAGTTGATAATTTTCTTGGCCTTGGCGGCTGTGATTTTCTTCTCCCCTCTACTGTGCAGACCCTGGACAAGTTGATCTATCATCCTTGGAGTCATGNTTGAGTCCATATCCTCAGCGGCTTTGTTCAGCTGGATGAACATCTCGTCATCGCTATCGATGTCACGGAAAAGTTGTTTCATCTTGGTATCATAGTCGTAATCCTGCAAAGGGAGTGATCGCTTAGTCCTCCTAGCTCTNGANACAGTTCTTCTGCGAACAATGGTCTTCTCGGAACTNGCCNCCGAGGCCCTACTAGACTTTACTGAGCTGGCCATGACATCGTGGATTCTCTGAGAAGTTCCAGAGTCAATTCCACATATCTGAGCGATCTGACCCGGAGAGAGGCCCTTGACATCATCCCATTTGCGGTCATCCGCTAACTTGTGAGCATACTCCTCTTCGATCCCCAGATCCATCAACTTCTTCTTAGTTGCACTCTTNACTACCATCAGTTANCACCCCCTAGTGCGTCATTAAGCACCTGATCTACATCGAATGGGCTGCCCTTTCTGCTTTTTGCTGGATCCGTCCCATCCTCTCCATACTCGAATTGGATAATGCGATTTGCAGTATTTCTTACAGAGGCCTTCGTATCATTGGAAACCTTGAGATCGTCCATTGCATTGATCAGCCTTCTCTGCATGTAACCCGACTTACTCGTTCTGACTGCAGTATCGACCAGTGATTCCCTACCTGAAACTGAAAGCATGAAGAATTCAGTTGGTTCGAGGCCTCTCTTGAAAGACGAAGAAACGAAGCCCTTCTCCTTNGATCCCTTGACCTTCCTGGGGAAGTGNGAAAGCACCCTGTCTTGATAGCCCCTCTCAAGTCGCTTGCCTCTAACTTTCGGCTGGCCAATGGATCCCGCCATCATTGCTAGATTGTCCATTGAACCCCTCGCTCCAGAGGTCGCCATCAGAACGGCTGAGTTGTCATCGCCGAGTTGTGCCTTCGCGACGTTTCCGGTTTCCGCCTTTGCGGCGTCTAGGATTGTCAGTATGTTCTCCTCTAGAGTCTCGTGCGGAGTTCTGCCTGGCCTGGCCTCGTACTTCCTTCCGTCCTTTCCGAACTTTTCCAATTCAGAGTCGACACTAGCACTAGCCTCAGTGTTGATTCTCTCTATCTCTTCCTTGGCCTCGGGTGGTAGGTCTTCGTCATCTATTCCAGTGGTGAATCCCATTGCTGTACAGATGGCTATTGTCATCTTTGTCATCTTATTGATGAAGTCTGCCCCCCTGTCTGTGCCATGTGTCTGTACTACAGCATCTAGAAGCCGCCCGTCCTCAGCTCCGATGCCTCTCTTGTCAATAGCACCGGATACGTCTCCTTGAGATACCTTGACTTCTTCTCCAGCACGATTCTTGAAGTTCAGGGCGAATCCCCCCTTCACAAGAAGGCTGAAGACTTCGTTGCCCAACAGTCCGGTCTGTCCGTTTCTCTCCACTGCTGGAGGGATTTCGCCCTCCCATCCAATGGAGCTGAGAACATCCAAAGCAACTTGCATTGGAAGGAAGGCCTCCCCATGCGTCAGAAGATAAGCACCCGTGATGTGATCATGAATCCCCCCTATGACGCTGCCTCCATATCTTGGCGATATGATGTGCTCCTGGACCCTCATGAGGATTCTGGCCTCGGCCCTGGCTTCCTCGCTCTGGATAACGTGTAGGTTCATCTCATCCCCGTCAAAATCTGCATTGTAGGGGGTGCAGTCAGCAAGGTTGAATCTAAATGTCTTGCCATCCATGACTCTTATTTCGTGTACTAGCATTGACATCCTGTGAAGTGATGGTTGCCGATTGAAAATGGTTACATCGCCGTCAATAAGGTGCCTCTCTACAACAACTCCCGGCCTTGGGTTGCCATCTCTGTCATACGTGCTTAATCTGTCCTCTACTTCTGTAGGGTATAGGTTTCCATGTTCATCCTCGATTTCTGGGCTACCGCAGTGTGGGCACCTCACCTCGAGATGATCGGGAATGTACTCGTCCGGATTATCTACTTCCCACTTCCAGCGATAATGTATTGCCGCATCAGGATCGTCTTTGGCTAGGATTTTTCCATCTTCTCCTTCTCCTCTTAGGTTTGACAGAGTCCTATCCAAATCTACGCTCCACTCTGGCAGGAGCTCGTCAGTCATGGGATCCCTCCGCATTTGCTCCTTCAAAACAAGTCCTGGAAGGAAGTTTGGAGCTGGGAGAACCTCGTTCAAATCAGGCCTGTAACCCATGTATGGCTCCTCTTCGGAACCACAGTGGCAATCTGGATTCAGGCACCTAAATCCTGCCCAGATATACTTCGTTCTGTCGGTAATCCTAACTCTGAACCTATCGCCTCTAATGATATAGTTGACACCAGGATGGACATCTGGACCTCTTAGGATCATCTGTCTGAGTTGTTCCCTGTTTCTACTTGTAGCTCTGATAGGTACTGTCAACTCCTTGGCCGTCTTCACTGGGACTCCCACTTCGTTAATACCGAGGTTAGGATCCGGGCTGATAACTGTTCTAGCACAGAAGTTGACTCTCTTTCCAGACAGATTACTCCTGAATCGGCCCTCCTTCCCCTTTAGCCTCTGAGATAGGGTCTTTAGTGGCCTTCCGGATCTGTGTCGAGCCGGTGGAATGCCACTGGTCTGATTGTCGAAGTATGTCGTGCAATGATACTGGAGAAGTTCCCAGAGATCTTCAACGATGAGTTGTGGGGCCCCGGAATCACGATTTTCCCTGAGTCTCTGATTAATCCTAAGAACGTCGACTAACTTGTGTGTGAGGTCATCCTCAGATCTATCACCACTTTCCAGAGTGATTGATGGCCTAACGGTAATTGGGGGTACTGGAAGTACCTTCATGATTGTCCATTCTGGCCTACTAACGTCTTTCTCCATTCCGAGGAAAATTAGGTGCTCATCGGGTATCTTTTCAAGCCACTCGCGAATA
>PBNI01000006.1 GCA_002723045.1 Methanobacteriota archaeon
ATCCACAACCCATCTTCCTCTCTGGCTACCCGGGCAATCCACTCTAGGTTTACCTGGTGGACAATCCCCCTCCCTGGTGGGACTGCGCGGAAGTTGTCTAGGCTGAGTTGCCCCCACTTCAGGAACTTGTATCTCTCCGAATTACGCTCGTACTCGATTTCCAGATTGCGCTCGCGGGCGTCGGGAAAGAGTCCTGATACGTCGACCTGCACGGAGTGATCGATTACCAAGTCCACTGGAACCTGCGGATTGACCTTGCCAGGGTCCCCTCCTAGTTCCCCCATTGCATCCCTGAGTGCGGCGATGTCAACAATTGCAGGGACACCCGTGAAGTCTTGTAGAATCACTCGACTAGGGCTGAATGGGATTTCCTCTGGCTTCATCTCTGGGGACCAGGAGGCGATTCTCTTCACATCATCCTCGTTGACAAGGAAACCATCGCATTTCCTCAATGCGGATTCAAGAAGAATCCGGATTGAGAATGGTATTTCGGACAAGTTGCATAGACCGTTTTCCTCTAGGGAATGCAAGTCCATGAAGCGAGCGAATGAACCATCAGATTTCTCGAACTCGGACCGTGCATCAAATGGATTCTCGTCCCCCATTATCTCACCGGGTATTTTCTCCTAGTGAGGAGTACATGAAGTTCACCTAGTGCAAGAGGATTCGCATCAGAGGATTCTAGCAGAGATTATTCGGACGGGATCGACTGGAGAGTCGTTCTGAGTCTCGAGGTTGCTGATTGCATCAACATGCTCAAGACCCGAAATAACGTATCCGTAGACAGTGTGGCAGCTGCTAGTAGTGCAGTCCTTTCCAGCCTCCCAATCGAGGTGGCTGGCCGACCCGTCAGTCGGCACGATGTAGAACTGGCTCCCATCGGTGTTTAGGCCGGCATGTGCTGCTGCAAAGGCGCCAACTGTGTGCTTCAGGCCGTTCTCGTGCTCGTGCGGAATCGTGTAATCCTCCTTCTGCCTGCAATCGCTTTCTTGTGGGATCGACTCGCCATTACAGTATCCGTAGTAATGAGCCGCATATCCCCCTGATCCCCCCATATTTTCTATATCTCCTCCTTGGATCATGAAGTTGTCAATTACTCTGTGGAACTGCACTCCGTCATACTGGAAGTTCTCCACATGGGTCAGGAAGCTCTCAACGTGCATAGGTGCTTCATCTCTGTACATCTCAACTTCTATCTCTCCTGTTACGGACTGGCCATTGAGGACATATTGCACCTCGAGGGCTACTACAGGGTTGCTTCCATCATCGAGGAAATCAGAAACCAGTTTGATCGAGACGAGGAAAGCCGCCATTGACAGAACCATGACAAGGAGGCCAATAGGGGTCGGGTTTCCTTGATCGAACATCTGGAGCCCCAGACCGAGGGAGATTGCCTGCTCGTCCATCATCGAAGCGAGTTTGTTCATATTCCTGCGAGTCTCTTTGTTCTTCGGATCGATGGAAAGGGACTTGTTGTAATTCTTGTATGCCTTCTGCCAGTGTGACTTCTGGTTCCTCTTGTCAATTACTCCCATCTCTGTGCCAGCATCTGCTGCCAGAGAGAGAGTCTTGGCCCTCTGAGCCTCGTTGTCTATGCTCCCCCAAGCGGATCTTAGTGCCTCCAGTGCCCCTTCCGGGTCATTCTTTTCCTCCAAAAGGTCAGTGGCATCGTCCCAAGCTTTCTGCAGTTCTGCTGGAATTGGCACGGGCTCGCGACAGCCCTCTCATTGAAAACTGCAACGGAAGCGATGGTGTGGTGGATTATTTGATTTTCAGATGGTAACGCATAAGACCCTGAGACTTCGCCGATGCTCTGCAAGCAACCGTATGTGGAAGCACTGGGGACGAAGAAAGCAATGGGAAAAATCGTCAATGATTTCGTAATCAATGTCGCTACGGCCAACGGGACGGGTTCCCAATCATCCAATCTGATAATACTCCACTCAATGTTCGAAATGGGTATTCCGGTCAGTGGAAAGAATCTCTTTCCGAGCAATATCTCTGGATTGCCCACTTGGTTCATCATCAGAGTTAGTGACCAGGGTTACCAAGCTCCGGGAGATGTCACCAATATCCAAGTTCTGATGAATAAGGACACTTGGATGAAGGATCTGGAGAGTCTTGAACCGGGCACCATAGTAGTCTACAACGAGGATGTCAAACTTCCAGTTGACAGAGAAGACTGCGTCCTACTGGGAATGCCAATGACTAAGATGGCAAGGAAAATCAATCCCAAACTAGGTAGGCTAATCGCAAATATGTACTATGTTGGAGCAGTGGCCCATCTTCTCGGGATAGACTTGGATGCAATTGAGAAGGCGGTGAAAGCCCAATTCAAGGGCAAGGAGAAGGCCGTTGAATTGAACATGCAGGCTATATCCGAGGGCGTGTCCTTTGCAGAGGAAAACTGGGAATTCGAGAGTCAATACTGTGTTGAGAGCAGGGAGAAGAATCCGGACTCTTTCCTGATCGAAGGAAACGAGGCGATTGCTCTTGGATCGATATATGGCGGGATTAGCATGCTATCTTGGTATCCGATAACACCTTCTTCCTCTCTTGCGGAGTCGGTGATAGGATGGCTGCCAGAGCTTCGTAGCGATGGCGAGGGAGGGAGCACGTGCGCCGTCATTCAGGCTGAAGATGAACTCGCTGCAGCGGGCATGGTACTTGGTGCTGGTTGGGCTGGTGGTAGAGGTATGACTTGCACCAGCGGTCCAGGAATTTCCCTAATGTCTGAATTCATAGGTTTGTTCTACTTCTCTGAGGTACCGGGAGTAATTTGGGATGTGAACAGGGTGGGCCCATCTACTGGGTTGCCTACCAGAACACAGCAGGGTGATCTGTCTATGCTCTATGAGGCGAGTCATGGGGACACTCAGCACATCGTACTAATCCCTGGTACGGTAAACGAGTGTTTCGAATTCGGTTGGAGGGCATTCGATTATGCTGAGAGGTTCCAAACTATGGTATTTGGATTCAACGATCTAGATCTGGGAATGAATCGCTGGGAGACAACTGGATTCCAGTACCCAGATGCACCCATGGACAGAGGGAAGGTCATCAGAAGCCAAGAGGAGATGGATGCCATAGCAAATTATGGAAGATACCGGGATGTGGATGGTGATGGGATACCATTCAGGACATTGCCCGGAAGTGGACTAGATCCAATCCTGTACAGAGGAACCGGTCATGACGAAGATGGGGTTTACTCTGAAGACCCTCAGGTCTATCACGATACCATGGAGCGACTAAAGAGAAAGATCGATGGTGCGAGGAGCCACCTTCCTGAACCAATGATTAGGGAGGAGGAGGACAAGGAAATAGGAGTGATTTTCTATGGTTCTATGGAGAATACAATCGTCGAAATTGACGACATCCTAGGGGAGTCGGGGCTTTCGGTAAGCACATGCAGGGTCAGAGCACTTCCACTGCATCCGGAGGTCGAGGAATTCGTTCGGAGGCATGAAAGGACGATTGTACTAGAGATTAATCGTGATGGCCAGCTATTCGGCATCATCCGAAAGGAGTTTCCCGCTGATTTGATACCAAAGATTCACAGAGTCTCCTACAGCGATGGAATGCCACCAAGGGCAAGGGTATATTCTGAAATGATTCTAGAAGTTCTGAATGAGGTGAAGTGATGGTGAGGCTGAACGTAATAGAGCTCGAGAAATCAGAGTACACCGGCGGGAAGTCATCATTGTGCCCCGGATGCGGGCACGACCAGATTTCGAATAACATAATCCAAGCTGCATGGGAGAACGGAGTCCAGCCAGAGAAGATCGCGAAGATGAGCGGTATCGGATGCTCTTCCAAGACCCCTGCATACTTCCTGGGGAAGAGCCATGGATTCAACACGGTGCACGGTAGGATGCCCTCGGTTACCACTGGTGCGAATGTTGTGAACAAGGACCTGAGTTTCTTGGCGGTATCAGGAGACGGAGATACAGCGAGCATAGGAATAGGGCAGTTCGTGCACTCGATAAGGAGGAACCTGGACATGGTTTACATCGTGGAAAACAATGGTGTCTACGGACTTACAAAGGGCCAGTACAGCGCAACCGTCGAGAAGGGCTCGAAGAAGAAGAAGGGCGTTGCAAACCAACAAGCTCCGATAGATCTCTGTGCTATGGCAATAAACCTAGGATGCAGTTTCGTAGCGCGATCATTCTCAGGGAGCAAGAAGCAACTGACAGCACTGATCAGAGCGGCAATGAGCCACAGAGGGATGGCATTCATCGACGTGATATCTCCCTGTGTAACCTTCGCCAACAATGACGAGTCGTACAAATCCTACAACTATGTGAAGGCGAATGACGAGGTTCTGCATATCCTGGACTACATCCCTCACTTCTCTCCGATAGAGGAGGTTGAGGTACCAGAGGGGGAATTCAGGGAGGTTAATCTGTTCGATGGGTCGACCTTGAGACTCGAGACCTTGGCAGCAGATCACGATTACACGAATGCCGTATCAGCATTGAGTGCCATCCACGAATCAGAGAATGCCGAAAGGCATGTTACTGGGCTACTTTACTACAACGAGAACGTCCCAACTGCCACGGACACCCTTGGTCTGAGCGAAACTGCCCTAGTGGATCTCCCGGAGGACCTGCTGAGGCCCGACGAGGACAGCTTGGAAAGAGTAAATGCTACTTTCAGATCGTGAGCACGCAGTTCTGATTGCTCGGTTTTCTTGAAATATCCGGGCCTCGTCCGTGTAACACCAGTCCCTTAGTGTAGCGGTCCATCATATGGCACTCTGGATGCCATGACCCTGGTTCGAATCCGGGAGGGACTACCAACTCAGATTCACTAGACGTACTGGTACAGAAGCTGGGAGACCCAGCTGACCATCATTATGACCATGAACCAACCCAAGGCGAGTTTTGCGATCCTAGTAGGGTTCTTCTTGGGTGGGAATGGGTCAATTCCGGCTTCCAGGGCCTGTGCGATAATCGCCAACTCCTCCTCGATCGTCTCTGGGGCCCTCATCCTCTCACCTCTACCGGGTGTGGCCAAATCCTCAATGCCAGGATTGCCCACTTGGTGCGAAAGCACATGCGTTGCGAAGGCTAGCATGATTATTCAATCGTTATCGTAGCGAGGTTGAAGCATCGAATCCCCTCGAGCACACGTGGACGAGTTGCCGGAGGGGGTCTCGCTGCCGCCATTCGAGGCTCGCCCCCACATCCGCTCGGCATCCGCGATGCTTAGCAGAGCAGCAGGCGACGGGTATGAGGTCCTGCTGGGTCACAGGAGCTCTGAGCTCCCTGCATTCCCCGACCTCTGGTCATTCCCAGGAGGAGGGGTTAGCAGGGTCGACAGAAAATCTGCAGAAAGCCATCCGGAATGGTTGACGGAGATGGGGGAAAACAGGCTTTCCGTATTCACCCTCCTCAGGGAGATGTTGGAGGAAGTGGGGATTTCACCCGATGGCGAGGGAAGCTTCGTTGAGGTTGATGATGAGGTTCGAGACATCGTTTGTACAGACAAGTCCGGATGGTGCGAGGCAGCAGAGTCGGGCAGGATATCCACTTCTGGTTTCGATTGCCAAGTCATCACAGAGAGGATCACTCCCCCCCAGTCCCCAACCAGATTCCACAACCTGTTCTTTCACGTTGCTCTGGGAGACTCGGGGGTGGAGCCGTCATTCCCACCTGGCAGGAGTGAGTTCGATGAGTTTCGCTGGTGGAGGCCGGAAGAAATCATCTCCTCGTGGGAGAGGAACGAATTACATATCCCACCACCTATTCTCACAATTTTCAGGGACTTGGTAGAACTAATGGGAGAAATGGACCTGGTTTCTGCCTGTGCTGAGATGGCCAAAGAACCCCCATCAGGACCTCATAGATTCGAGTATGGACCTGGGGTGGAGTGCATCCTGATACCTACGAATACTCTGCCTCCGTCCACACACACAAATTGCTTCATCCTCGGTGAGAGGGGTGGCGATAGGGTGATTGTCGATCCAGCTATCATGGACCAAGAAGGATACGAGTTGCTGCGCCTAAAGGTCGAGGAGATCCGTGCGGACGGAAGCGATGTCGTTGCCACGATTTTCACCCATCGCCACCAGGACCACCTTGGTGATCTGCGGATGATCGAGGAAATCTACCATGCCCCCGTTTGGGCGAGTCGAGAGACTCTGGAGGCCCTTCCAGGAGCAGGTCAAATCAGGATACTGGATGAGGGGGAAGTCATTGAAATCAGAGGTCCCAGCGGGATTTCCAATTGGGAGGTGCTGGAGACTCCAGGGCACTGCCCCGGGCAGATATGCCTGGTAGGCGAGCCAGGGGTAGTGTCCGCAGACAACTGCACCATGGTAGGGACCATCCTGGTTCCCTCCAACGACGGGGACATGGGTGCGTACATCGAGAGCCTGGAGAGGCTCCGGGGAGTTTCGGCTCACACCCTTTTCCCTGGCCACGGACCACTCATCGCGAATCCAGAGCGGATCCTGAGCCAGTACATCGAACACAGGAAGTCCCGTCACGAGAGGGTCTTCGAAGCAGTCGAGTCCGGGGCCAGCACGGTCTCCGAAATTTCGGACATCGCATACTCTGACACTCCGGATGCCCATCCGATGCTAGCTAGGGACCAGGCTCTCTCACATCTCAAAATGCTAGTTCATTCCGGAAGATTGAGTTTTTCCGAAGACCGTTACGTTGTCGAATAAAAACGTGTGAACGTTCAAAACGAAGTCCGTCATGCTGGAAACGGTACAGATGGCTAGCAAGGATCAATGGTGGCAAGACGATGAAGATGAGGAGTCAAAGTCCGTTGAAGAAATGATCGAAGAGTCCGAGAAGGAGCGAATCAGGCGTGAGAGGGAGATGGCTGAGGCCAAGCACGAGTTGGATATGGCCAATCTCAAGCAGAGGTCGAGCGGGCTCAACCCACAGTTATCGTCTACAAGTGTATCGTCAGCGGAAGTAATAGTCAAAGTAGCATCAAATGGGGCCTACTACACAAGGGGGACTGTAAATGGAAGAAAAGTCAAACTCTTGGTAGACACTGGTGCTAGCTATTGCGCAATGAGTACGGAGACTGGCAATTGGATTGGAGGGACCCGGGGGGAGAGTTACATATCATCGACAGCCAATGGCAAGGCCAAGTTCTACAAAATGGTAATCGATGAGATCAGGGTAGGAGATATCGTTGTTAGGAACGTAATGGGTTCTACTGGAGATGGAGTGGACGAGGACTTGGACTTTGTCGTCCTTGGAAATTCATTTCTAAATGAGATTGAGATGGAAATGGATGATGGTGTAATCACCCTGCGTCAAGAAGCATCCGAGCGAGTAATCCAAGAAGGGAAAGTACCCAATAATGTACCCAATGGCCGCCTCGGAGATGGTGTTTTCGGACTTTGGTGGCTATCTAAGGGAGAGGCGTTGGCGATTGGAATGGCAGCGATGATCACCATTTTCTTCTTCGGAATGGGGGCGCTCGTGATCGACAGTGAGGCGGTGTACAACACAACCAGCGGCGTCGTCCTAGAGGAAACCAGTTGGTTCGAAGAGAGTTTCGAATACGAGAGTTGCTTGTATGATGAAGAGTGGGACGAATACTACGACTGCTACTGGGAGGTAGGATACGAGTGCAGTGCGAATGTGAAATACTTCTTCGACATAAACGGCACCGAGTTTAGATCACAAGATGGTCTTTTCTTGGGAGAATGGGATGATCCCTGCCGAGAATACGTCATGAACGTAGAGCTGCCTGTGGGTAGCGCAGTTACCGTATGGTATGATCCTGAAAACCCCGAAGACAGCATGCTAGAGCCACCTAGTGATGGAGGATGGATCATATTCTTCTGCTGTGGGCCTTTTTTCCTACTCATCTTAGTTGTCACCTTGGTAAACGCAAGATTCAGTAACGGTCCTAAAACAGGCTGGGGAAGCGATTGGGGTGTTGAATTTAATTCTGGAGGTGGGCATCACAGAGGACCACATTATGGCCAGAGCGGAGGATACTGGGGGCCGAGATTTGGCCCTAGGTTCCGTAGGAGGGCACGCCATAGGAGAGTTCGTACATCCAGGAGGAGGTCTTCCGGCGGGAGGAGATCCACGAGGAGAAGAAGGTGATCCCGTAGAAAGAGAACGCTGAAATCTAAGCGATTGTTCAGTTTGTCGTGGAATACCTCTGGAGCGGTTCACCGGATTTGGATGGTTTGGTTGCTAAAGAGCATTGGATAGAGGTTGAAGTCGGAGTCTCGATAAGGGTCCTAGTCTGGAAAGAAGAAGGAATAGAGCCGGATTCAGGGACCGTGGTGATGGTCCCAGGATGGGGCTCCCTCTTCGAGGGATGGAAGCCATTGGTGACGGAATGGGCCAAGAGAAGGCACCTGATTTACATCGAGACTAGAGAGAAGGCCAGTTCGAGATTCAACAGGAGAATTTCAAAGGATGACTTCTCCATCGAGAGGCACGCAAGAGACATCGAAGCGGTTCTCGATGTCTTGGACATCAATCAGAAGAGTATTGACTGGTACTCTTCATCCCTTGGCTCGACCATACTTATCGATGCGTTCGAGAAGGGAGATTTGGATGGCAGGAGTTCTGTACTCCTTGCTCCTAATCCGGATTTCAGATTCCCACTCTGGTCTAGGATGATCATCTACTCGCCGCTGCCCATGGTGGCTTTCCGAAAGATGGTTGGTTTCGTGGCCTGGGTGGTGAACAGGAGGACGAAGGAAGAAGGTCAGAAGGTTCGTTATCGCAGAGCTCTNCTAGCTCAAGANGTCCCTCGNATGCTCCTCTCCGCTAGATGGAACCTCGGATACAGCCTTCCTGAAGACCTATCGCGCATAGAAGTNCCATGCGCGGTGATGACTGCCGCATCGGACACCCTGCACGACTTTGGCAAGGTCGAGAGGCTAGCAGNCTCAATTCCTAATTGCAAGATGATCAAGGTCCCTTCCAACCAGTACGCCCATGAGCCGGATGTCCTGAGTGAGATCGGAGATTTCCACTCTTCCATCCCTTGAGTATCCGATATCCTGTATCGATTCCCTGATGAAGGGGGCCGTTCCGCACAATAACGAGAATCATGCGGAGTCAGTCGTCCTCTTTCGAAATCGCACGAATTGTGCGAGAGATGTCGGACATGGTCGGTGCGAGAGTGAGGAAGGCATACCAACCGCACTACGAACAGATAGTTCTGCGTCTGAACAGGAAGGGCGAGCCATCGACAGACCTTGTGATCGTGAGGGGGTTGAGGGCATATGCATCGAACAGGGACAGGCCGATGCCGACACAACCCTCGCAGTTCGCGATGATCCTGAGGAAGCACCTCAACAACTCCAGGTTGATCGGGGTCGAGCAATTCGGATTCGACAGGGTGATTAGACTGGAATTCGAGCATGGCAGGGGTCGTCTAAGCATCGTGATAGAGCTATTCCGAGATGGTAACGTATTGCTTCTGGACGGGGATGGGGTGATCATCCGCCCACTCACACATGCCAAGTATGCGAGTCGTTCGCTGAAGAATGGAGAGGTTTACGCCCCTCCTCCGGAGGCAATTGATCCCAGAAATCTGGATAGGGTTACTCTTGATGAGATACTGGATGGCAGCGATCATGCCCTGATCAGGACGCTGGCCTCGAGGGCGAATCTTGGAAGGGTTTACGGAAGTGCAGTATGCTCCATCTCGGGCCTAGACGAGGATGCTAGATCTGATTCCCTTACCATTGAGCAGAGGGATTCGCTCGAGGCTGCATTGAAGGAAATGCTAGAGGGTCTAGATGGAGGAGAGGGGGGTAACATCTGGCTTTCCGATGCAGAATCCAAGTCATCTTGGATGAATTCCGACAACGAGTCCGAGAGGGATTCAGCAGCAGCTGGGATAATCGAGTTCTCCCCAATCAACCTACCATCTATGGACGAGGATATGAGAGTTCCAGTCAGCAGACTATCCCATGCCTACGATTTCATTTTCGGATCTCATGATGCTGCTGCGTTCATCCGCAGAGAGGAGGAGAAATTGATCGAGACCGGTGAACGAGCCGAAGACGAGAGTTCGAAGTTGTCGAGGAGGGCCTCCCAGCAGGAGAAGGCAATAGCGAGATTCAACCAGAGGGCGATAATTACACAGGAACTCGGTAAGGCGATTCAGGAAAACTGGGAGCATGTAGACTCGATTCTTACTCAGCTTGGTGCTGCAGTGGAAGATAAGGGCTGGCAGGATGTTGCGGAGATTTCCCGTGAGGTTGTTTGGGTGGACAGCGTGGACCCGTCCAAGCATACCGTTGTCGTATACCTCCCAGATGAGGACGGCGAGCCAGGCGCTAAGGTCACCCTGGAGAGTTCCAAGACCGTGCACCAGAATGCGCAGAGATACTTCGAAGAGGCACGAACCCAGAAGAACAAGGCTAGGGGGGCGCAAGGGGCTCTTGAGAAGACCGAGAGATCCAGGAAGAATGCCGAGAAGAAAGCAGCCAAGGAGGCGGCTTCGGGAAGGCTAAAGGGAAGGAAGAGGGCCAGAAGATTCTGGTTTGAGAAGTATCGCTGGGCGATAGTATCGGGAGGTCATCTTCTGATTGGGGGGAAGGATGCCAAGGGAAATGACGTGTTGGTCAGGAAGCACCTCACGACCAGTGACCTGTACTTCCATGCTGATCTGCACGGTGCACCTTCATGCTCTCTGAAACTCAAAGACGGTTTGATTCTGAGCAACTCTCAACAAGGGATCGTCCCAGAAGGAGTGGCATCATTGCAGATTTCCCAGACACTTGGAGAGGGTTTGGATGATGCTCGTGAATTGGCCAACTATGTCATCTCAGAAGCGGCTCAGATCTCTGTTTGCTGGTCGAGGGCGTGGGGAAGCGGTGGTGCCGCGGCTACTGCTTTCCATGCCAGATCGAGTCAGGTCTCCAAGACCACAGAGACGGGGGAGTCGCTAGCAAGGGGTTCATTCGTGGTTAGGGGAGAGAGGAGTTGGCATCGGGACACCCCTCTGGAGATTGCGATTGGATTGGCCGTAGTGAATGGAGTCCCTCTCCCGGTATCTGGCGTTCCCAAGGTTATCTCGGAGATGTGCGAAAGATGGGTCAGGATAGTTCCAGGCATGGAGAAGAAGGACAGCGTCGCTAATAGAATCTCGAAATCTACTGGGCTGGCCCAGGAAGACGTCCTTTCCTGTCTACCACCTGGTGGTTGTTCGGTGGAAGATCACGGGCTAATTCATCCCTGATCCCTAGACTGCCACTCCGGGGCAGTGATTGCGTAGAGTGAAGAGTCGGTGAAGTGGTCATACAACCACTCCCTGTCCTTTGAAATCCCCTCGATGCGCATTCCCAACCTCTCTGCGACTGCTCGACTTGGGTAGTTCTCGACTGCTGCTTCGATCACTGACCTATGGAGCTTCAGATCAGAAAAGCAGTGATCCATCAGCCTCGAGCATGCCTTGGTGATTATGCCTTGGCCGGCCGAGGACTGAGAGACCCAGTAACCTAATCCGAAGCTCCTGTTGCTCCAATCCACCCAGTTCAGGCTAACCACTCCAACTAGATTACCGAATTGACGGATTATGTAGAAGGTGAAATCATCGTCCTTTTTCTCAGATAGACTTCGAATTAGAGAAATCTCGTCGTCCACTGATTTGACGTCATCTAACCAAGGAAGCCATTTCCTCAGGTATGCACGGTTTTCATCTACTATTGCGAACAGTTCTTGCGCATCTCCCTCCATAGGAGAGAGGATTTCCAAGCCCTCCTCCACGAGCAATGATTTTGCAGGTTCGGGACGAGGGGCGTCTGGGTCCTCTGGCCAACCAAATGACTCAGGCATCAACAGGGCCACACATTGGGGCGTTATAGTAGTTCTAATTGGGCGGCAACGCTTCAAGTGGGCTGCCTCATGCGAGGCTATGGGCGGAAGCGGGGAGTCAGGCAACTGGACCTATGGTGACTATCTGCGACTCCACGAATTATTGGACCTGCAAGGAGATGATAGAGGCGTTTCTTCCGATGAGATGCACTTCATTATCGTCCATCAGACATTTGAGCTGTGGTTTAAGCAGATCATTAGAGAGCTGTCTGAGACTAGGGAGATACTTGCACAGGTTCCAGTACCCGAAGATGACATCCCTCGGGCTGTCGATCACTTGGCGAGAACTACGGAGATTTTCCGTTTGATGGCAAGTCAGTGGACAGTCCTAGAGACTCTGACACCACAAGGATTCCTGGCTTTCAGGGATGGATTGGGCACTGCCTCTGGATTCGAGTCTTTCCAGATGCGGGAGTTCGAGTCCCTACTTGGATTGGAGACGGAGGACAGAATGTTTGGAATGGATCCCATAAAGACATTCAGAAAGCTAGCAGAGAAAGGGGGGAAGGACAAGGAGGTCCTGGAAAGGCTAGAGGCGGAACAGGGGAATGAGTCCCTCTATGACTCTCTGATGAGGTGGATGGAGCGCACCCCCATAATGGGGTCTATTTTCGAAAGCGAGGGCGATGATTCCACTGTAAGTGATTATGTCGAATCGCACTTACATGCACATCTCCAGATGGGGAACGAGGCGTTGGAGAAAATGTCTGGAATGGACGGAGACGCTACTACTAGGATGAAGGAGAGGTTAGATTCTGCACAGGAGTCTGCGACCTCGTTCCTAATTCCAGATGGGGTGGTGAGTCGTGGACGTGCCGGACTCCTATTCATCGAGTCTTATCGAGAATTGCCTCTACTTACATGGCCTAGGAAACTGATCGATGCATTCGTAGAACTCGAAGAGTCGATGGCCAAGTGGAGGCATGACCACGCAAGGATGGTCGAGAGGATTATAGGAAAGAGGACTGGAACGGGTGGAACCAGCGGAGTGGATTACCTGGATGCCACGGCAAGGTACAGAATTTTCAAGGATCTTTGGGAAGTTAGGACGATACTTGTGAAGCCGCAGAATAGGCCTGATTTGCTAAATGCAGATTTTTACGGGTACACTGTCGATTCGTGAATTGTTAGCACTAGTCAGCATCGTGCCATTGAAGGCTAGGTCGTCAGTCGAGCGGGTATGCCTGTTCCAGTCATATGTGCTTATGCCCGGACGCCAGTAGGCAAGTTCAGAGGTTCTCTTTCGAANTACAGCGCAGTCGACCTCGGCATTCTTNCCGTGAAGGAGCTCTTGGAACGGGCNGGGATCAATCCTGGAATGGGGATNGTAGACCAGGTGTACATGGGACAGGTNCTCCAAGCAGGTTGTGGACAGGCCCCGGCTCGTCAGGTTGCTATTGGGTCCGGAATGCCAGTAACCACACCCTGTACAACAATCAACAAAGTATGCGGNTCAAGTTNGAAGGCAGCAATGATTGCTGCTACTGAAGTCAGAGCTGGGGTATCCAGAGTTGTGGTTGCCGGGGGGATGGAGTCAATGAGCAATGCTCCATACATAGCAAGGGATGTCAACAAAGGCGAAGACGTCTCGTTCTCCTCTCTTGAGTCGGTATTGATGGAAGACGGTCTGAGGGATGCATTCTCGGGCGAGTCGATGGGCAATACTGGCGAGACGGTTGCAGAGGAGCATGGAATCAGCAGAGCAGATTCGGACAAATTCTCTGTTCGCTCGCATCGACTTGCCAACAAATCTTGGGAAGAGGGTTGGTTAGACGAGGAGGTTTTTCCAGTCGGTTCACTAACTAGGGATGAGGGGATTCGCCCAGGGACAAACGAAGAGGCGCTTTCCGGCCTAAGGGCTGTTTTCTCGGAAGGTGGCCAGGTGACGGCTGGAAATGCAAGTCAAGTATCCGATGGTGCATCTGCTGTTCTGATTGCTTCGGAGGATGCAGCAGAGGAACTTGGGCTTCCAGTATTGGCTAGAATCGTAGAATATGCCACCTCGGGGGTCGAGGCAAGCAGAGTAATGTCAGCGCCGATTCCAACAGTTAGGAAGCTGCTAGAGAAAACGGGAAGATCGATTGGAGAGATTGACATTATCGAGCACAACGAGGCTTTCGCCTCCGCATCATGTGCGATCAGAAAGTCACTGGAGTTCCCGGACAGTTCCTTCAACCCCCACGGAGGGGCCATTGCAATCGGGCATCCTCTGGGAGCAACTGGAACTAGATGTCTGATGACTCTGGTTAATGCAATGAGTAGAACTGGGGGGAAAAGGGGGATTGTAACAGTTTGTCTGGGCGGAGGGAACGCTGTGGCCATGATGGTTGAGGCCCCATAGCGAACAAATTAATCTCAAAGTGGAGTCATAGACCTTATTTGGGGGTCTCCGGTCGACCGCCCCGATGGTTGAGCCAGTACGAGCCCACACACGCTTCGAAAAGGCCAGAATTATTGGTGCCAGAGCGCTTCAGATTAGTATGGGAGCGCCTCTCTTCGTTACCGAGGATGAGTTGCGCGAAAAGTACAGCAGCGAATTGATTCAGCTCTATGGGGTGGATGACGCAAAGGAGAAAGTAGTGCTTGATCCAATGAAGATAGCTACGCTGGAGTATGAGCAGAATAAGATTCCAATAGACATCGACCCGCACGAAGAGTGAAGCGTTGCAGTCCCTTACAGGGAGCGATAGAATTTGGCTAACTGGGCGGTTTCTAAGAGTCTGACAGCGTGGTTGTTAGGTCTAACAATCATAGTAATCGGCTTGGGGGGGCTAATTCGAATCTACGATGCAGGAGAGTCTTGTCCAGATTGGCCGTTGTGTTTCGGAACATTAGGTTTCGATATCTCAGAGGAGGAACAAGAGGAATGGTGGGCTGAGAATCCGGAGGAGGTCGACTCACGTGGTTCTGGTCACCGATACTCGACGTTTCAGATCTTCACAGAGTGGTTCCACAGATTCCTTGCTGGGGCGATTCTGGGCCCTCTTGTTCTGCTTAACTGGTATTTGCTTAGGAGAAACCCCGGCAAGGATATCAGGTTCGCTTCCACTTTGACGGTGATCCTAATCATCTGGCAGGGTGGGATCGGATGGCTGACAGTTGAGATGGACAACTTGCACTGGAGTGTTGCACTTCACTTGAGTTCTGCTTTAGCGTTCACGATTAGCATGTTTTGGCTATGGTTGACCATTACTATGGCGGAAGATGAAGTCCCTGTTTGGTTAGAGTTCGAGCATGCCGCTGCTAGCAGGTGGAGGAATAGGGTAACCTGGTTATCGATTGGAGCATTCATCTCAATCTTCTCTGGAACGTTCGTTTCCACCACCCCCGGTGCTAATCTAGGATGTGGGGTCGATGGGATACCTGATTCATGGCCTCTCTGTGAGGGTGATTTGGTCGATTCAGTGGAAGACATAGTATTGCAGTCCCAGCTGATCCATAGATGGCTAGTTGGTGTGATGCTGATAGCAATGGGATCGGCCTCCTACCTCATCTGGAAGGAATCCGGGGAGAATTCCGACCTAATCCTGAGGAATTGGATCTGGGGCTCGACCGGACTTTTCTTCACTAATGCGTCAATTGGTGCATTTTACGTAATCTCCTGGGACATGGAAGAAGGGTTCTTTGAGTTACTCTCATTGGTTCACCTTATGCTGGCTTCACTGACTTTCCTTGCAATGGCCACGGCTTGGATTGGATGTGTAATTGCAAAGGAGGAGATTTCATGAATTCAGAGACAATTGCAGACTACTTCTCATTGACTAAGCCCAGAGTAGTCATTCTACTACAGATTACTGCATTGTGCGCAGTGGTTGTTCATGACTCACTGGAAGGGGGACTCTCTGAAGGATCTGCTGAGACAATGCTAATTGTTCTGATTGGCGGTTATCTCACGGCCGGGGGAGCTAATGCGATCAATATGTGGTACGACAGAGACATCGATCCAATGATGAAGCGAACGGAAAACAGGGCCATCCCCAAGGGCAGAGTAAGTGCTGATTCGGCGCTATTCTTCGGCATCTCGATTGCATCCTTAGGAGTTGCATGGTTCTATTTCATGTCCAATGAGGTTGCTGCCTTCTGGTCGGCGTTCAGCATTCTTTTCTATGTCCTAATTTACAGTATGTGGCTGAAGAGAAGTACTCCACAGAACATTGTCATTGGAGGTATTGCGGGTTCGACCCCGCCCGTGATTGGATGGGCAGCTAGCGTTGAAGATCTCTCCATCTCAGATAATTCCATTAAGGCTTCAATCGAATCTATATTCGACCTTGGAAGTCATATGCCTTGGTTCATGTTCATTCTGATTTTCCTATGGACCCCTCCGCACTTCTGGGCCCTTGCCCTATACAAGTCCAAAGAATACGCAGAGGTAGGCGTCCCAATGCTGCCCAATGTGAAAGGACCAGAACGAACGATAATCGAGATGAAGGTGTATTCAATTCTCCTAATTCTGCTCTCGTTTTTCGCACCTCTGTCATTCGGGGAGATTGAATTAAACGATCGGGGGTACAATGTCCTCAGTTGGACGATACTTGGACTAAGCATCTGGTACGCGTCCACGGTTTGGAGAATCGACGTCTCGGAAATTCCAGACGATACAGGCAGAATTGCCAGTGCAGCGAACTCATTCTTTGTTTCGATGCTTTATCTCGCACTGATGTTCGTTGTCCTGGTTACCGGCAGTTTAGGACAAGTGGGGACTGGTTTTGGGGCAATAGTTTGCTTAGCTTTGATTAGTAGGACTGAGTTCAAAGTGAGTTCATAGCCCCCGATGGCTTCAAACACCGAGCGTACCATGGGAGGGCAGGGGTGAGACATTGGAAGAGCATGACCTAATCTATGACTGGAATTCTATTGACTACTCCATTGATAGAGACGAGGCGAATCATCCACATGAGTTGTGGTTTGACGATGAAACTCTCAGAGATGGTCTGCAGAGTCCTAGCGCGAGAAACCCTTCCATAGAACAGAAGATAGAATTGATTGACTACATGGAGAGTCTTGGGATTCAGAAGGTTGACCTGGGACTTCCCGGAGCGGGTCCTTTCCATATCGACCACATAGATGCGATGCTGGAGCACATGGGCGATAGGGACTACAGTCTTCGTCCTGGGTGTGCTGTTAGGACTGTGGTCTCCGACATTGAACCACTGGTTGACTTGCAGGCAAAACACGAGACACGGATCCAGGCGAGTGCCTTTCTTGGGACGAGTCCGATTAGGCAGTTTGCAGAGGGATGGACAATGGACAAGATCATCTCCACAGCGGAAAAAGCAGTAACCTTCGCTGTCGACAACGACATTCCAGTGATGTTTGTGACCGAGGACACCACGAGAAGCAAACCAGAGGAAATCAAGGAAGTATACTCAAGGGCAATCGAGTTAGGTGCCGATAGAATTTGCGTTTGTGACACCTGCGGGCATGTAACCCCTAATGGGGTGAGGAAACTTCTAGGATTCATTCAAGATGAGGTGATTCCAGACTCAGGAGTGAAAAGAAGAGATATCGAGGTAAACTGGCACGGACATCAGGACAGAGGCCTAGGGGTGGCAAACAATCTAGCTGCCTACGAAGCAGGTGCCGATGTGATTCATGGAACGGCCCTGGGGGTGGGTGAAAGAGCCGGGAACGCCCCTCTAGACCAGACTCTGGTAAATCTGAGTCTAATGGGGGTAATCAAGAATGACCTTACAATGCTGAACGAATACACAAGGAAGGCACACGAATACGTCGAAGTCGCTCTTCCTCACAACTACCCGGTGTTCGGCGAGGATGCTTTCGAGACTGGTACTGGGGTCCACGCATCCGCAGTAATCAAGGCTATGAACAAAGGTGACAATTGGCTTGCTGATCGAGTTTACTCTGGAGTTCCTGCTGGTGATTTCGGCCTTCAACAGGTCATCAGGATAGGTCACATGAGCGGGCGGTCAAACGTTATTCACTGGCTGGAAAGGAATGGGTACGAAGCCGAAGATGATCTTGTGGCACATATGTTCGAGGTGGCTAAGAGTCAGATGAGAATGATGACAGATGATGAAGTCCACTCAGCGATATCTGAGTTCAGAGGAGAATAGGAACGATTAGCCCCTTGAGAATCGTGTTTGACGAAAATTTTCCTCAATTTTTCATCCTAGGCTCCCAGATTAACATATTGCAACCCTGATAATCAACTAGCAACCAAAACGAACTGCTATATTCTCCAGATTCCGGAGATGAGTTGTGAGAGTAGTATCATTGGTAATCATGATGGTGGTTTTCGCACCATTTGGTCAAGTTTTGGCAGAGTCGGATGATGTTGGTTCCGCGCCTGTTGTTGTCACTGATGTGATGAAATCATATTCCAGAACTATTCAGGTTGCCTTCGATAGGGTGTCTGACTTGGGGATGTACGACAAAGACTCTCTAGCCGAGGTTAATTCTTGGCTAGTAGTGACAGGAGTGAGGATGGAAGATCACCACAATACACTTGCAAAACCTGATGATAGCGAGCCGGTGGAGGTTCTAAAGGGATCATATATCTGGACGTTCGATGATTCCACAAAAGCTGTCGAAGTTCTAACTAAGTCGTTTGAGAAAGGTGAAATCGAGTCGTTCTCTCCTCTAATAGAGAAGTTTTTCTCCCCCAGATTCGAGCCCAACGACCCATACTTCGATGATCAATGGCACCTCAACAACTCTGGACAAACCAGTGGAGTGGCCGGAGAAGACGCCAATGTAATGGGTGTCTGGGACTCATTCAACGGTTCGGGAGTTGTAATCAGTGTGATTGATGATGGCGTAGAACATTCACACCCCGATCTTTCTGACAACTACGTGTCAGTCCACTCTTACGACTGGTGTGGTGATGACTCTGACCCCGATCCCAACTCCTCGGATGGGCACGGGACGGCTGTAGCCGGAGTTGCTGCTGGAACGGGGAATAATTCAATCGGAGTTACGGGGGCCGCATTTGGAGCCAGTATTGCGGGTCACAGGCTGATCGCTTGTGGATTTTCAGACTCTACTGGTGCCGATGCATTGAGTTATCACAATGCTGGAATAGACATATACTCAAACTCTTGGGGTCCATTTGACTCTGGTAACATCCTAGATGGTCCGGGTCCGATAACCATCGCGGCAATTGAAGACTCGATCTACAATGGGAGATCGGGGCTTGGGAACATATACACATGGGCTGCAGGTAATGGATTGGATGCTGATGATAATTCAAACTACGATGGTTATTCCAATAGCAGATACTCCATTGCAGTAGCAGCTATTACTCATTACGGGGAGCAGTCTTGGTATTCCGAACCTGGTGCGAACATTTTGGTTACGGCTCACTCAAATGGTGGAACGCCCACGTACGAAGGTATCACTACAACTGACATCACTGGGAACGGAGGTTACGATGGGGGTGATGTGACTCATGACTTTGGAGGGACATCGAGTGCTACACCACTGGTTTCTGGAGTCATCGCCCTTGTTCTTGAGGCCAATCCCGATCTGACTTGGAGGGATGTCCAGAATATACTAGTCCATTCCTCAAGAAAGAACGATGCTAATGACTCATCATGGATCGTAAACGGGGCAGGTCACGACGTCTCGCACAAATTCGGCTTCGGTGCTGTAGACGCTGGAGCAGCGGTTTCCCTGGCACAGAATTGGAGCAGTAGCGGAGAAGAGACCAATGCTAGTTTTGGACCGTACACTTCTAACGTCGATATTGACAATGGGCCTTCATCTTGGACTGAGTTTAATCTCTCAGTTCCAGTTGACCTGCGCTTGGAGTCGATTGATATTTTTGTGGACATCACCCATGACGCAAGGGGGGAACTGGACATAGTCCTACAATCACCAAATGGGCACGAGTCTTGGCTCGCAGAAGAACACACGGACAACAATGCGGACTACTCAAACTGGAGGTTCGGCACCGTTCAACACTGGGACGAGTCATCACAAGGCGATTGGAAGTTGAAAGTGAGAGATTCCGTATCTGGATCAAACTCGGGTACTGTGAACTCTTGGGAAGTGATATTCCATGGAGTAGGTAACGTGACGGACTTTGACGGAGACGGATGGCCAGACTATAATGATGAAGACGACGATAATGATGGGTGGAACGACACCGCTGAGCAGTCCTGCTCGACGGACCCCCTTGACAACTCCTCAACCCCCACGGACACAGACTCCGACGGGGACTGCGACTTCCTGGACGACGACGACGATGGGGACGGTTTGAGTGATTACAACGAGACTCAGTTTCACAAGACTAATCCGTTGGACCCGGACACCGATG
>PBNI01000007.1 GCA_002723045.1 Methanobacteriota archaeon
ATCGGGTTTCATCAGCACCGTCGGATCCATGGCATCCGAAACCAGGGAGATTCCCGCATTCAACATCGCATCCTCGTGCTTCAATGGTGCCGACCAAACGAACGCCCCCATGCCCTGCCGAATCTCGAAGAATCGCTTCAGAGCCCTTCCTCGGAGGCCGACAGGAATCCCCGGGTGGATGAATCGCGGCCATCCTTCGAGGTAATCCAGTGCCATTCCGATTGACTCCATCCCTTCCTTTCTGAGACTACGTGTTATTCCCTTGACAGTGGTCCTAGCGAAATGAGGGACTGCAACCACCCTCTTCAGCCTCCAGAACCTGCCCCAAGCCCTGATATGGGGCATCAATCGAATCACGGGGATGCTGAAACCAGAAGATCTGGCTGCCTCCCCGATCTTCGGCGAGAAGCAAGAAACAACCACCGACCTATCCGGTAGATCGAGGGGTTCCAGGGCTGCTTCCAGTTTCCCCATTATCTCGCACAGGTAATCCATTGTGCCTATTTTTGTCGAGGGATGCGGGAGCTTGAACTCGATGTCGACAGTCTTTCCACCAGATTGCCAAGACTCAGCGAACTCTCGATTGGACAATAGATCGCTCAGAGTTGGTATTCCTGCCGATTTGAGGTAGTCAGTTGGAAGGTTTTCAACGCATCTCTCCATGATTGGGCTTTCCCCCGGGGCGAACTCGTCATGGAAGATGACCAACTCCCCATCCCCATCCAATCTGAGGTCGAACTCTACCCCATCGCCAAACAGAATTCCATGCTGGAGTGCATCGATGGAATTCTCCTCGGGTTGCTTCCAGTCACCCATCATCCTTGCGAGGGGCAACCAGTCCAAGAATGCAGGGGCACCCTCTTTCGATTTTTTCATAGTAATCCAAGTGTACTGGAAGTTACCGAGTATCCGGGACAACACTGATACTCTGTCACGTGCGCCTAGTCATGATACACATGTCAGAGACCGTTGAGTTAGACCGAGCATCAGACCCACAAGCAGTTAGAGGATACGCCCTTTTCGATTGGGGAAAATCAGCATTTGAGACCAGCGTAACTGTGGCAATCCTGCCGGCATGGTTCGCATATCTGTTCCTGAAGGCTAACGGGCTTACGACCACTATCGGCTCGATTGAAATGACAGGAGATGCGATTTGGTCGTTCTCAGTCACTGCAGCAGCTCTTCTGGTTGCAATTGTCAGCCCATCCCTGGGCGTAATAGCCGACCGTCGAAGGATCAAGATGTGGTGGTTGCGGAATCTGACTTACCTGGGGGCCGGTGCAACAGTAATGCTCGCTCTGGCGCCAATGTTCGAGAATTCAGAATGGATCTGGCTGATGGTATTCTTTGTTCTGGCAAATATCGGTCTGAATGGGGCAGGGGTGTTCTACAACGCTCTTCTCCCACATATGGGGACCGATGATGAGATGGATAGAATTTCCAACCTTGCCTTCGCCTATGGGTACCTCGGAGGCGGATTGCTGCTGGTCGTTCACCTAGCCATGGTCATGTTGCTCGAAGGGGACTGGATAATCCCATTCTGCATGGCTTCATCTGGTGTTTGGTGGTTCTGCTTCGCTCTTTTCACCTTCAAGTGGGTACCTGAGCCCCCGATTGAGAATGAAATGGAATCCCTTGGGATCAAAGATTCGGCTACATTAGCGATTTCCGAGATTAAGAAGACCCTAGGAGAGGTGGACAAGTTCAGGACCCTGTTCATCTACATGCTTGCCTACTTCTTCTTCATCGACGGCATCAACACCGTTACCGCACTGGGCGGCGTCTTTGGCAGTACTGTGTTGGGAATAACAACCGTGGACCTGATCATTACGATCGTCGCAATCCAGTTTGTTGCATGGCCAAGTGCCATCGGATTCACTCGTCTAGCCAAGAAGTGGGGTACGAAGAACGCTCTCACCGCATCACTGGTTGGCTGGGTCGTACTTTGCTTCGCAGCCCTTTCATTCGCTCCCCTGGAGTACTCTGAGCATTCTGATTTCCAAGTCCAGATAGAGGAAATCGAAGGGGAGTGGCATTACACGCCGCATGACAACCTCGAGGGCACACCAATAGCAGTTGTAGAGGGCGGAGAAGAACAAATATGGGCTGCAGAATATTTGTTGGGCGTTGGAATAGTCCAGGAAGACGAGGATTACAGCTCCTCTGAAGCAATTTACAAGTGGGCCGGATTTGATGATGACGGCCTCTCATTGACACTCAACCTTGGCGCAGTGGATCAGAATGCCATGGAGGCACTGATATCATCGTTCGAGGACACCAGATTCTCAATTAGCATATTGGAAGTTGGAGAATCAGTCGGGGTCGATCACCCGACAAACCTAGGGGACGGGGTCCTTGACGCCATCCCTGAGGCAGTAAGAAGCAATGTTTGGGAGCCACTCGGACTTTCAGTCGGCATGCAATTCCTACTTCTCGGATGCGCCATGGGCACACTTCTAGGCGGGTCACAGGGACTGGCAAGAAGCATGTTCGGGCAGATGGTCCCCGAGACCAGGAGTGCCGAATTCTTCGGCTTCTTCGGCTTCTTCGGCAAGGTGGCAGCACTACTGGGGCCATTGATCTACGGAATAATGACGGTGGCATTCGATAGCAGGGTGGGGATCTTCTCGATCTCCATCATCATATTCATCGGAACCGTTCTGATGAGGTATGTCGATGTAGACGCCGGAAGGGCGGATGCGGCTGCAGAAGACGCTAGGAACAGAGGATTGGCCTGATTTCACTCGGAACGAACCTCTTCCAGTGCCTCAATCACCGAGGCTTGGGTGATCCTGCCGCCTCTTTCCCTTAGCATGGAGGCAACCCTGTCGACCTCTCCGCCCTCCGCCCCAGCAGTTACTGCCATGTTCCTGACATGCAGCTTCATGTGGCCTGCTTGGATGCCCACAGTGGCTAGGGCACGTAGCGCGCCGAGGTTCTGAGCCAGTCCCGATGCCGCCATGACCTTCGCCAGCTCGTCAGCGCTCTCAACCCCTAGGAGGGCGACATTAGCCTGTGCTGCAGGATGGACTCTAACCGCACCGCCAACCAGGCCCACGGCCATCGGGAGCTCTATCGATCCCACCAGATTCCCGTCATCGTCCTTTGACCACTTGGTGAGTGAGCCATATGTCCTCCCGTGGGAGGCATAGCTGTGTGCTCCTGACTCGATGGCCCTCCAATCCTGGCCACAGGCAAGGGCCACAGCAGATATTGCGTTCATAATCCCCTTATTGTGGGTCGTGGCCCTGAATGGGTCCGCCTCAGCGAAATGGTACGCTTGGATGACCCCGTCAATCACCTCGGAGCCTTGCTTGGCATCCTGGCCGCCGTCCGACATCTCTTCCGGAGTGAAAACAGCACTCACCCTAGCGAGACGTAGAACGGCCAAGTTGCTGATGATCCTCAGAATGACAGTCCCACCGGAGATTTCCTCCACTCTTGGGGCGATTGTTTCAGCCATCGTGTTTACCGCATTGGCGCCCATTGCATCCCTGCAATCAACGTGGATGTGGACGATTACCATTGGCCCTGAGCCAGTCTCAATTACCCTGGCAGAAAGGTCCCTGCATCCGCCTCCGAACTTAACCAGTATCGGATCGACCTCGTTGCAGTTCGAGACCAACTCTTCCTTGGCTGCCAGAATCGATTCCATCGCACCAGTCGGGTCTTCACATCCGACGACTTGAATTTGACCGATCATGACGGGGTCGTCGTTGTCTGAACTGAAGCCGCCGTTGGCCAGGCACCTCTTCGCCATGTTGCTCGCTGCAGCAACCACGCTAGGCTCTTCCAGGACGAATGGAATTGCGTAGTGGGACCCGTCGATCACGAAGTTGGTGGCCACTCCTATGGGGAGCGAGTATGTGCCCACGACATTCTCAATCATCCTGTCTGCCGACTCTTCATCCAACTCTCCCGAGTCGGCCCATGCTTCCACCTGTTCATCGCTCAATTCCGCAATCTCGGCGAGAAGCTCCCTTCTCTCTGAAACTGATAGTTTGTAGAACCCTCCGATGCGACTATTCTCTATTGGCATATCTCTCAGACTGAAGACATGACAACGGGCTTCTAACCTTTTTCGAGCAAAACACCTCCAAATAATGCGTTAATTTGGGTGTTAACGCTTTGTTAACGCTTTATTGACCCGTTAATATTGCGTTAACGGCGTAAATGGAAAAAATAGATACTGAACCAATTACTGCCAAATCCGCCTCCCCGCAATTGCGAATTACCCGTTAATTGGCACTCTGTAATGCGTGATTATGCGTGAACATTAAGAATCCCAGAGGGTGCTGATGGCTTATGGTGTTGAGCGACCTCTCTCCGTCAGATCTACCTACTCTTCGTGGAAACCCCTTCGACTCCAGGCCGATCGAGAGGAACAGAGCCAGCGAGATAGTGGGAAGGGAGGATATCCTGATTAGGTGGAAGGAACATATGCACTCCCAGTCTCCTAGGTTGATTCTTCTTAACGGGGATAGGGGTTCTGGCAGGACTTCCCTGATCAACGCCATCTCCTCTCAGACCGACGATCGTTTCGTCGGCACATATTGGCATCCAAAAGACCCCCTTAATTGCGCTCTGGACGAGCTCGTCATTACATTCTGCGGTCATGAAATGCCACCTAGTATGCATCAGAAAGTAGAGAGGGTGGTGGAGACTTTGGACACGCAATCTGGACCATTGCCACTAGTCGCTTTGGACTACCCTTCGCACGTAGAATTATCCTCATTCCTGTCTTTGATATTGCCAATATTGCATAGACTTCGAGCACTCGTGGTTGTTTCGGCTTCCAACTCCCAAATGGCTTCTCTAGACGAGTCCACCAAGGATGTTTTCGATGAGATTGCCACAGTTCAACCATTTACTCCGAAGCAAATCCAATTGCTTAGCGACATCAGGATTCGTAGGATGTCTAATGAAAGGTGGCACATCAATGGCAATCTGATCGATGCAATCATGTCTAGAACAGGTGGAAACGCTAGATCCGTAATCGGAATCCTAAGGGATCTAGTGGATGAAAGGAGGGGCCTCGGCTCCGAGGGTACTCTAGAATCCCTGAGGGGTTGGAGATACGAAAAGAAGGAAACTACGTCCGATTATGACCTAGTAGATGACCAGTTAGAAAAAGTTGAGGATCCAACCCATGAATCCAAGGATGTAGTTTCCGAAGAAATTGTAGAAGATTGGCCCTCGGAAGAAGAGCCTGAGCCAGGTCTCCTCGAACACGAGGAGGAAGATGAAGACTGGGACGTAGAGCCAGATGACATGTGGCCAGCCGAGGAGCCTACTCAAGAAGACCCTGTAGTGGATGAAGCCGAAGAGGAAGAACTCGGCGAAATCGCATCAGACAGTGTAATCACCACTGAGAGCCCAGAAAAAATCACAGGTTGGGCTGCCGAAGAAGGAACAATTCTTTCGATGGATGAGGGAACGGAACCACCTGGTAGCGACCGAAATAGGGGTTTCTCAGGCCTAGTAAACAGGTCGAGAATTACCAATGATGCCATGCCAACTGGGCCNGACTACTCAGTCGACATCCAGGAGCCGGATATCGGCGAAACCAAGGCTACCCCCATAGAGGTNCCAATCGAAGAAAGGGAACAACNTATNCAGCCTGAGGAAAATAGCAAGTCAAATAGCACGGAAACAACCTCTTTCGAGGAGAAGCAGGTATTATTTTCGGAGGGTGAATTGTGGACAGTAGACTCGGATTTGGAGGAGACTCTGCCTGAAATATCCAGCGATCATGGATTCGAGCCTGAATTCGTGCCCGAGGAGGAACTGGAAGAATCCGAGGTTCTAGAAACCATGGAGGAACAGCCTCAGAAAACTAACTTGCAAACTCCAATCACCATCAAAGGACCCTCATGGGAATCGAAGGGACCTGTAGATCAGAACCACCTAGTGAGTATGAGTGACGCCGAGAGGTTGGTCGTCTCTGTGGCCTCATCGCGGGAGATTTCCCCATCCGATGCAGAGATCCAAGCACGGCTTGAGGTAGGAAGGCCCCGCCTCTCCCAGATATACAATTCACTACACAAATCAGGTATCCTGGCAGTGAGGAAGGAAGGGAGAAGTAGGCTATTCAAACTAAGCGAAGACGCAGGTGCCCTGCTGAGCGAGGGCTGACCATGTCCGATACTATCACCCTAGAGAGAATCGAGAGATATCTAGCACTTACTGCCGAGGCTAGGTCAAAGGCCACACCTTCCACCTCGAGCAAACTCGACGAAGATCGACTGAATGAGATGCTTCGTATGTGCGATGACTATACTGCCGACGCACGGCATTTCGCCACCGAGGGTGACTTAGTTAGCTCCTTCGGGGCAATCAACTATGCCCATGCGTGGCTAGACGCCGCAGTTAGGATCGGACTGATGGACGGGCATGGGGACGATCGGCTGTTCACCCTTCCCTAGGCCTCGACCATCCTCAGGGAAGGCCCAGATGTCACTTCGATGTAAGCACACCCCCCCTCCACAAGGCGCTTCTTCAGCACCCTGTCCACGGTAAGAACTGGCCATCGGTTCTGGGCAGCTAGGGCCAGTAGGGCGTCGTCGGTGTGCCCATGTTCGGAATCAATTACCTCCGACCTGCTGTAAAGCAGGTCCAGCAGAAGCCCACTGCGGGTCTTTGAGAGGGAGTCTAACTCGTCCCTCACTCCTGCGGTAATCTTCAGTTCTGCCTCCCCTACCACTTCGTTTAGGGATATGTCTAGGTTCAGTCCTGCATCTATCAGGGAAACCCAGCCGCATGCATCAACTAGGACAGAAACCATGGAATCATCCCGAGATGGTCCCATGCCCAATTAGGCGCCATCTGGAACCGACTCTCCTGGATAGGGTGATTCTGCTCCCCTCCTTGGCGCAGATAGGAAGCCTGAGAGTGAGTGTAGCCTTCTTGCCCTTGATGTTAGCGACGGTCCCGACGCTTGTCGCAGTAGCGGAATTGACCATCAGCATCTCGTTTGGCTGCAGCGGCCTGATCCCGCCATCGTCCTCGCTGCCAGAGACCATCTTGTCCAACAACTGCAGGTCCAGGCTCAACTCTTCCCAGATGGGAGGCAACTCGCCCTCTCTCGCCATGACTTGGCCCGATAGGTCGTCAGCCTTGGTCGCAAGTGGGTCTAGTGGGGTAGAAATCCCGCATAGCCCTCCTGAGAAGGCGGTCTTCAGGTCCTTACCGCCTCCCTTGATTCCATTTATCGTGGTCCTGAGGGGTTCCCAGCGGGTCTTGTTACCCTCCTGAATCCGCCTCCCTGGGGCGATAAGGATGCTATCACCTAGGCTGAAAGAGCCCTCCACTATGCTTCCACCGATCACGCCCCCTTTGATTTCGGAGGGACGGGATCCCGGCCGATTCACGTCAAAGGACCTAGCGACGTACATCAAGCCACCATCATCCTGGGACCTGTCAGGAGTGGGAATTGTCTCCTCGATGGTCTCAATGAGGACATCCAGATTCACGTCGTGATGGGCCGAAACTGGAACGATCGGCGCATCCTCGGCAATAGTCCCACTGACGAACTCCTGAATCTCTTCGTAGGACTCCATCGCCCTCTCCTTGCTGACGATGTCGATCTTGTTCTGTACTACTACGATGTTCTTGATTCCGGCTATCTCGAGGGCTGCTAGATGCTCCCTTGTCTGAGGCTGGGGGCACTTCTCAGTCGCCGCCACTAGTAGCAACGCCCCGTCCATGATGGATGCTCCCGATATCATCACGGCCATCAGGGTCTCGTGCCCCGGGGCATCAACGAAGGATACCACCCTGAGCAAGTCGCCCTTGCCCTTCTCGCCCCCTGGATGCTTCCCCTTGGCGTAGTGCTCGCCATCAGAGGTAACGTGGAATGAGGTATCGGCGTAACCCAACTTGATGCTAATGCCCCTCTTGCGCTCTTCTGAATGCGTATCAGTCCAAGTTCCGGATAGGGCCTGCGTGAGGGTGGTCTTACCGTGGTCGACGTGACCAACCATGCCGATATTTACTTCAGGCTGCTTGCTCTTTGCTCCGGCCAGTTTCAATCACCCCAGTCGTCACTCCTCTTCACCAGAGGGCTGTTCGACTGCGGCTTCCTCTCCGTCGATAATCGCGGCAAGCGAGCGCTTGCCGGAATCGACCACCTTGAGGTTAATCTGACGTGTATCCTGACTGATCACATTCCCGCGGAGGTTCCTCCTCCTCCTTAGGCCATCGTACTTGTATCGGTACTCCTTGCTGTTCTTATTGACGAATTTCTTACCCTTGTACCCAACTCCGGCAGTAATCAGAACCGATTTGACTCCGGATCCGTCAAGATCCGGCCTCATTGGCCTGCCTGTGACGTCTGATCCGCCTGTTATCTGCAGCTTGTATCCATTGAGGGTCGTTTCGCCGTCTCCGACGAACATACCGTCAACCGAATCCCCGATCTTCTTCCCCAAGAAGTGGTTGTAGTTCGCCCCCGTGATATCCATTGCGAATGACTTGCCTCCCGACTTGGGATCGGTGTCGTTCACCACTGCCTTGAAGGACTGCTCGCCTGCCATCTAGTCACCTTGGACGGCATCCCGACATAAGGCCCCTATAAGAGCGGTTCGGAGTCTAATTACTCCCTATCTCCTCAGAAGCTCGTTTTCTATCCGGCTTCCGATTACCGCAGGAACCGAGTTAGGCATCGTGATGTATCGCGTCCTCCCCCTGCCTACATTAGTACTGGAGGCCCTACTGACAATCAATCCCTCGGATTCAAGATGCTTCAGATATTTCCAGAATGTAGTGTAACCCTTCGGTGTCTCGTTATTCTCTTCACATACCAACTCATACAACTTGCTAGCATCCCCGCTGGACACCTCCTCCTCCCTCTTCAATCTCCTGCAAATCCCGAGAAGAACCAATTTCTGATGTAGTTTCAAGCCATCAACCTGATTGGGCTCCACAGAGGGGGAGTGGGAACTACTTGGAAGGACGTCATCTTCTGTGACTTTCCCCCTGCCTTCCTTTTCCGTCTTCCCAATTGCTCGATCTAGGAGTTCAATGGCCATCCTGGCATCTCCCCCCGAGTCCTCTGCAAAAATGCCAATCTTGTGCAGGACCTCGTCACTAACGGAGTTAGGCCTGCAAGATGCCTCGTACCGCTGCCTCGCAATTTCCGCTAGCTCATCCGCCATATAGGGCTTCATTCGGAGGATGCTGCTTTCCCCAAGGCGGGACTTTATGGCGGCCTCGAAAAGGGAGAAGAGGGAGTCTTCCTGGCTCACCATGATTAGCGACAGTGTCCCCTCGCCCTCTTTGTCCTCGTCTATCCTGAGGAGCTTGTAGATCAAGTCAGAACTATCCCTCCTCAGCAGCACGTCCACCTCGTCTAAAATCAGCAGCAGATGACTTTCGCGTGAGCGGATGTTTCGCCTAATGCTCTGGATGACCTCGCCGGCGCTGAAGCCACGTTCGGGGTGGCCCGAGTCTAGAGACGATGCTATCTGCTGAAGAACTTGGGATGTGGAGGGGTGGCTCCTACAATTCACATGGGCGATTGAGATCTTCCTCCTACCCTCCAGCTTTGCTGCGACGTCCATGCAGAAACGACGAGTCAGAACGGTCTTCCCGGATCCAACGTTCCCAGTTATCACCGCCCTACAACTAACATTGTGATTCTCTATCCCAAAGAACATCGATGCCAGATCTGACAGCTCGTCCCTTCTGCCAACCAACTCGGAAGGGGTCCAGTCGTAGGTCAAAGGCTCCCTAGAAATCAGAACCTTGCCCGCCCCAATCCTGTCGAGATAGTCCGCCATTGATTACTTGCCTATTTCGACGTTCTTAGACATATTTGGTTCAGGCCCACCAGCAGCCCTATGATTGCCACATTGCTCTATTTGCTTCGGTGTTTTGATAGGCCTGAGCCTACCAGCGATACTTGGGGCCGTGCTGTGGTGCTGAAGAGGGTGTTCAAGAAGCCAACACGATTGAGCTTATTCGGCGCCACGCTACTAGCATTTTTCGAGGCGATTAACAGCTCCGGATTCTCTGACAATATAGCAACTAGCACTGGACTTGTCAGCCAGGAAAGCATCCCTGACGGAAAGGAGAAGATAATGCTTCCAGAGGGAGCCGACTTCGAGATATGGGGGAATCTGCAAATCGGGGCCTTGGATTACGCAATAGTGGCATCCCTGGTTTACACGTTAGTGGCATTATGGGTCCATAGGCCAATCGAAAACCAATTCGGAGTAAAGAAGTCCAGGAAATTGATTGCAATCAAGTCCATCCGTTCGATTCGAATTGGCATTCTTGCACTTCTCGTGGCTTTTCTTTCTACAGCAAATAAGTTGGGTAAATTCGCCGATTTTTCAAACAACGTTTTGGGCAAGACTGCAGAAACTGGCAATTCAGGGTCCTTCGGCAGGCATGATGGGTCATGGCAGTTTCAGGAATTTGAGTGGGGTCTGCTAGATTTCGCAGAACTATCTATCCTCTTCGCGCTCTCGATATATTTTGTTTTGAAGGGGCTAGAGGTAGACAAGGCAATCCTCAACCCGATTCCGGACAATAGGAACTTCATTGAGAGGATATGGGGCGGAATCAGAGAAGCTGAGAGGGATCAGAGATCGGACATAGAAGGAGGGGCAATAAAAGCCAATGAGTCGTTTACAAACCTGGTGAAAATGTTGGGTGCGGCTGCCTCCATGAATGTCGCCGCATCCTCTCTGGACGAGGGCAATGTCAAGGTCGCATTCAACAAGTGGAAGAACCTCACGCATCGAAAGGGAAAGCAGAACAAAGACTGGCTAAGCCTATCGGAATCTCTTGACCAGGCTGGAAACTTCCTCGACGAGGAGGAGTGAGTAGGCCTATCGGCGGGTTAAAGCCAACATATGGGTTGCGAAAATTAAGGTGAGTGAATGGCAGGAGAACAAACGAGAGAGGAAGTAGCGGCAAGGCTTGAGGCTATTTTCTCATCGGCCATGGAAGGGGAGGAGCTCGAGAAGGCCCTCGTTAGCATCGACAAGAGGCTTGACAAGTTCGAGGGAAAGTGGGGAGGGCTGATCAAGTGGGCCGAGCAGAAGTACGGAACACCCGATGAAGCCGAACAACCATCCCCCGAACAAACCGAGCAACCTCAGAAGGAATCAGGGCCCTCCGTCCAAGGAGAGATGTCACGTGAAGATGCATTCAGCAAACTTGAGTCCATTTTCCGTTCTAATATTGAAGGCAATGAATTGGAAAAGATGATCGGGAGTATCGACAAGAGGCTCGATAAGTTCGAGGGCAAGTGGCCGAAACTTATCCTCTGGGCCGAGGAGAAGTATGGCCAGGCAGATGTGAACGCAGAAGTGGCCGTTGGGGAAAATGAAACCCACCAGGAAACCATCGGCGTCGAACAAACATTGGAATTGATCATCGGAGGCGAACACGAATCAGCATTGATGAACCTCAAACAAATGGTATCCGAAGATTCTTCAGATTCCGATACATGGAATGCCTTCTCTTCCTATTTTTCTTCAATCGGATTTTCTGGAAGGGCGAAGGCTTGTGAGGAAAAGTCGGAATCATTGTCATAGTACTTACCAGCGAAAAAAGCCACATATAACCGCTTGAATCTATGTTTAAAGGTCTGGGCCACAATTAAATGTGACTCGTCTTTCCCAAGTAACGGTAGTTTTCATGGCAAAGAAGATCCCTGAGCATGTTGCGTTCCGTTTAGCTCAAAAGGCAAAGGATGCAGATAAGAAAATCAAGGAAGCAGAGAAGAAGGTAAAGGAGGCCGAGAAGAAGGCCAAGGAAGCCGAGAAGAAGGCCAAGGAAGCCGAGAAGAAGGCACAGGAGACCGAGGAAGCAGAAGATGACCTCGATGACCTCGATGACCTCGATGACTTCGATGATCTCGATGATCTCGATGACTTCGATGACCTCGATGACTTCGATGCGTTAGACGATTCACCAGATCAACCGGAAGAGGAAACTACAAGTGAAGAAGTTGTAGAAGAATCGGATGACGAGCTCGATGCTTTGCTAAAGCAGGCATCCAGCTCAGAGAGTAGTGAACAAAGGGTACAGAGGGCGAAGCGACTCGTCGACGAGGGGGACTTTGACGCTGCTCTCGAGATATGGAAGGACCTAACAGCAAGCGAAGCCGAGAATCCGGAGAATTGGAGGGGACTGGCCTCTGTTTTGGATGAGAGAAACCAAGCAGGAGATGCATCAAAGGCACAAACTGCCAGAGAACATGCAGATAGAATTCAGACTCAGGCCATTGCGGACAAAACTGGTAGAAAGATGGAGGATATTATCGCCGATTTGATGGATGATGGTGTTCTGAATTTCAGTGCCGGATCAGATGCGAAAGAAGACCAATAGATTTTGAGAGGCGAATACCGCCATCTAATTTTTGATTAGTCCACCATTTACATTAATAACTCATCACCCTTGGGGTTGTTCAGGTATTACTATGGTAGAGTTAGACGACACACAGAGAATGGGACTTCTTATCGGTGCAGCAGCGATTTTAATTTTCGTTGTTGTTAACATGGCAGGATTGCTTGGAGGCGGTGACGAAAAGCTGTTCATAATCGACCTGATTGGAATCGGTAGCATGGATGCAATGAGGCCAGACACCGGCTTCAGCACTCAAGACATCGTTGGCCTGCTAGTTGCAGCTGCCATGGGTGCACTGTACTTCATTTCTGCAGAAGATGATCTTGACTGGGAAGCACTCTTGGGCGACGATGACGACGACGAAGAAGAGTAATCTTCTCGACACCGTAAAATACAGACAGAACAACTTACTGATTTAGATGCCGTCAGGCTATCTAAAAACCATCATGGGATTTCATCGAACTTGTACCCAGTTTCCCATTTCTTGTCACCTAGGACAACCTCAAGCTCAAATGGAGTTAGTAGCGGCTTTGCATAACGCACTGAATCGTCAATCGCTATCCTTGGACATGCAGTATTGACAAATGCATCAACTGGATAGAAGTCGATTAGTTCGGGCCCCACATGTTCCAATGCAAGTAGGTAACCTTTCCTGCCGTGCTTTTCCAACTTCCTCTTCATCCTCAATGCTAGATTCCTCCTCATCTGACCAGGTTTTTCACCAATTAGAATTCCAAAGGTCTTCGCCTTATCAGAAGACATGATCAGTCCGAACCGCTGTCTCAGAATCCCCTCTATTCTCTCAAACGACATTTCCTCAGCACCACCGGTATATGGGTCCAGCATTGCTAATGGTTTTCCTGTGTGGAGGACCAAACCAATGGGGTGGAAATCACCACTTCCAAGGAAGAGGTAGTGTCCAATATCATCCCTATCTCCAGAATAATTGCACCCCAGTACCTGTCCGGGGAATGATAGCCTGGCACCACCTACTGGAACTTCGACTTCGAACCCTGCAGATTCCAGCCTTTCCTTGTAGTCGAATATGAGATGCAGATGTTGTATGCTACCAACTAGTCCCAACTTTGTCCCTTTCAGAGGGGCAATCCTCCCTACTGCATCCATGAACCTGTCCTGAGCCTCTTCTTCGCTCAACTCATCATTATTCAGAGACTCTGAGAGACGCCTTTCTGCGATTTTACGATGTGCAGATAGGATCGGAAGTACCGGATCAATTGCAGGATCCCCATCGTAGGTCACGTTGATGAATTCAGTGGGCATCCCGGAATCGATATTCATCTGTGAGTGGCCCATGTGGGCAACAAGCTCTACGCCCATTCGCTGCATCTTGTCATGGACAAGGTCGCAAGCACCGTAGCAGGGATCGGCTGCAAGGATGATTCTGGCAGAGGTGTCTTCTTCGATTGCATCCATCATTTCCAATGCCTGCATCTTCAGGCCTTCTGGAACCTGGAGCGCCACAAGTCGATTGTCGTTGCTCTTTATCCTCTCAATCAGATCATCGAGTTCGAACTCATGCCTATTCATATCCACAAAATCACCCACTATTGTACAATCTCTACCTTTCCATCAACTATGTCGATTCTGGCAAGGGTTCTAATCGGCCATTCCGGCCTTTCTTCCGACAGTCTCTCTCTCCCATCTCCCTTCTCTATCGCAACGATTACGTCTTGGAGAACTGCTCCCATGCCTTCTAGAGATTCGAGCAGTGGCTCTAGCGTGCCACCAGTCGAAATCACATCATCAACTACCAGAATCCTCTCTCCGGAAGAAATATCGTTGATGTAGGCCGTCGAACTGGAGTAGCCCGTCGAAACATCAACCCTGACCTCGCCTTCCATTCCATAGGATCTTTTCCGAATTACCACCGTCGGCTTTCCAGTTGCCTCTCCCACGGCTGCTAGCAAGGGGAGTCCCATGGCCTCAACACTGACGATCAGGTCTATTTGGGACCAATCAACCATGCTAACAATGAGGTCTCTGGTCGCTCTCAGGACCTCTGCCTCCATCCTGGGAATACCATCGGAAATTGGGTGTATGAAATAGGGGTACTCGCCCTTCCAAATTATGGGGGCCCCTCTTAGTGAGTTTTGCAAAACTGTCAGCGGATCCGTTTGGGACATGTCCCCTTGGCCTCACACTAGGCCCTTCAAATGCTCGGAGCCTTGTACGACCTTGGTGGTGCAAGGTGTGGGGAATTTGCAACCTGCCTTCCTCAATGCGTCCTTTGCCGCGAGATAACCTTCAGCATCGGTCTTGATGGAAATAATGGTCTGACCCCTTTGGACTCTAGCTGCGGTTCCGACGTTCTTGCCGAACGATAGGCGCATACCCTGTGAAACCCTGTCGGCACCAGCACCAGTCGCTTGCTTGTTTTCCCTCAAGATCTGGTGAGGGTAAGTGTGCATCCTGAGTGCGTAACCCATCGGCCCAACCTCTTCTCTGATCGTCGAGTTTGCCACTTGTCTCGCAGCCTCTAGAGCCGAGTCCCTGATTTGGCACGCATTGTCAGATCGTAGCTCAATTGCTACTGGAAAACCACCTGTCTCGGACTTTTTCCTGTTGCCCATGTGGTATCGCAGAATCCTGTTGTTTGGGACTCCACCTGTGTACTCCCTCCTAGTGAAAGATTGCCCCTTGATTTGCCTGTACATCTTTGCTGGTTTACGTGCCAATCAATCACCTCGTTGGCCGGCCACTGACCCTCCGTATTTAACGGTGAGGCAGCAGCCTGCATCAGGAAACTTCTGACAACCGTTCGCTTTCCCTCTGCACTTCTGTCACTCCAACTACGATTAGAACGAATCCGAGTATCATGGAAGCGCCAATCTCCTCGTCAAGAAGTAACCAACCTCCAAGAACACCGAAGACCGGGACAAGAAAGACGTATGAAGAGGCAGCAGTGGGACCAATCAACTCGATCCCCTTTGCGAATAAAACGTATGACAGGACAGTGGATATTACTCCCAGATATGCAATTGTTATCCATTCTGCTGAGCTGGGATCTGGAACCGCCGAACCCCAATTCTCAGCGATAACCCACGGAAAAAGCAAAGCCCAGCCTGTTACAGAATACCAGACCACAATCTCTAGTGATGAGTAACCACTTTCCCATGAAAGCATAATCTTAGTCAGATTGCTAGTAGCCGCCCAGGAAAGTGCAGCCAAGAGAACCATCAAATCTCCTAGGATCCTATGCTCTATTGGAATTCCCGAGTTTGGACTCCAACCCACAACGACCGCCACTCCGGCGATTCCAATCAGTAGCCCCACAGACATTCTTGCCGATATTCTCTGACCCAGCATGGGGACGGCCAGAAGGACAGTAAATACTGGATTCATGGGTATGATTAGAGATGCATCCCCCGCTGCAGTCCAACTCATTCCATGCATGAATAGCAATTGGTAGGCCATAGTTCCCAGGAGGCCCAGCCAAATTGAGTAAACCCAAGATTCACGATTAGGGGGAAGAAATCGAAAAGACCGCTCTCCACGGCTTGAAATCGACCATACAAAGAAAACCGAAACCGCGAATGCGTATCTCAACCAAGCAGAAGTTGCAGGACTAAGTGTGGCAGGGTTATCCTCGTTCAAGCCATAACTCAGAAATCTTCCCGCTGCCCAAGTTGAACCCCATATTACTGCGACTAAGACTAGAAGTAAATGCGTGCCCATGTTCCTTTTCCAATAATCGCTCAACATAAAATCACATCTCTGCTAATTCGGGGATATCATTTCCAAGAAACCCGGATGTGTGACATCACAGATTTCATGTCCAGATAACTTTGCTCCAACTTTAGTAGCCAGAACCGCGGCAGTCATTGCCAGCCTGTGGTCATATTCACAATCGATTTCTTCTGATGGTTCGATCGGGTGCTGTCCCCCGGAAATGAACAAACCATCGTCTCTTTCTTCCACTTCAATACCAAATGAAGATAGCATTCTGATTGTTGAAACTATTCTATTGGACTCCTTACCCCTAGCATGCGTTGCTTCCACAATTTCTCCTCCGTTGCCCATTGCCATCAACGCCGCCAATGGCGAAATCACATCACTAGTATCTCTTAGGCTAACCTTTCCTGTAGCCCCTGAGATTGCCATTTCTAATGATGTCCCTACGGGAGTCCCTTCGAATTTACTGAAATCCAAGCTTTTTGTACCGTGCAATCTATCGAAAAGAAGTGAGATGGGGAGCAGGCTCGACTCCTCGGGGATTTCGATAATTTCCGGCGTCCCAACAACCCATGGGAGTAGGGAAATAACATCTTCGTAGTCGCCAGTCCAACCACTCAGGCTACTAGATTCGATCGTTAGATCCCTGTACCAACGACTAACTGCTTTACCTTGGAGTGATATTCTCACTTCTCCGGGAAATGCAGGAGATGCTAGTATCATTCCCGAAAGAGTCTGGCTTGAAAGCGACTCGTCTATTCTCGAATGGCCTTTGCAAATCGGCCCAGAAACAGTGTATGGGAGATGGTCAGAAGAGACCTCGCAACCTAGATCCCTTAGTGTTGAAGCCATAGGGGAAAGGTCTCTTTTTCTCAGAGATTGATCGCCATCAATTTCTATCGGGCCATCCATACAAGCTGCAATAGCGGAGACGAAATTTGCTGTAGTGGCGGAGTTGCCGCAATTCAGTGTAGAAAAAGGCAATTCAAGGCCACCCGCCTTTCCTCGAATTGACCATCTTTGACTCTCCCTTTCTATGGATACGCCCATTTTCTCCATGCACTCGGCCATTGACTCGATGTCTCTTCCAGGGCTTCCCTGGAAAACCAGATTTGTCCTTGACTCGGATTGGGATGCAAGTGCAATCCAGCGAATCATATGACTCTTCGATGGTGGCAGAAACCATCGAACCCACTCGGGGTTTTCCAGTGGATGGATGTTTAGCACAAAACCGCATCAGAGTCATTCAGTTGAATGCTCCCCTCTGTCTTGCTCCCTGATCCAGTCTCCGAAATCAGTCAGGCCATCCCAGGACTTTGCCCTCTCGTCGATAATGCTGTTCCTCAGGGTCTCCTCAATTGTCCCTTTTATCTTCACCAGATTATTCCTTTGAAGTAGCTTCGGGCTGAGTCCAGGCAGGAGTACTGCTACTGCGCGGGGAACCCTTCCGGGGTATACTTCATTGACGTGCCTGACTATGTTTGTTGTACAGGTGTTGGTGATAGTGTTGTACCACTCCGGACTTTGGCTGAGTTTGTTGGTCCTCTTTAGATAAGACTCCAGCATCCTCCTCTCATTTCCCGGGCCGAGTACTACAGCTTCGAAAAGATGGGTCACAGACCTCTTCCTGCAACGCGTCCTGACGCCAATCACATCTCTCTCGGTCGCCCAGACGTAAATCAACTCGTATTGCCTGAATAGGCCCTTAACCGGATGGTATCTCTCCCCCCTCTCTCTCCTAACCTCTATCGAACAGGCAAGCCTCGTACCATCACTCATCTCGAAACTCATTATCGTATGTGCCATCTGCCTCCTCGATGGATCAAAATATTCCAGAACGAACCAGATCTTAGAAACGTCATTCAGATTTATCTTCATATCCAGCCATCTTTTGTCGAAATCTCTGTTGCTCCGCCATTCGAAGTCCCTCACATTGCGTATCGTCACCTCGTCATCATCGAATTCAGCAGTAGTCAGCCTCTCGTTGTCATTTACCCACGACCTATCGTTAGAAGGTCTGAGACTAAGATGCCTAACAAATGC
>PBNI01000008.1 GCA_002723045.1 Methanobacteriota archaeon
CTTACTGGAGAGGCACTCTGATGGGTACCCATGAGTACGAAGATGATCCCAGAAACGAGACGGTTCTAATATCCGTTAATGGAAAACTATTCCCTCGTAGCGAAGCTATGGTTTCAGTCTTTGATGCCGGTTTCCTCCTTGGAGATGGGGTCTGGGAGTCATTCAGACTCCACGAGGGTAAACTAGTCTTCATTGATGATCACATGGATAGGCTCTTTCAGGGTGCATCAGAGATTTCCCTTGACCCTGGAAAGTCAAGGAATCAGATAATGGGGGAAATCGATCGGGTGATATCTGCTAACCAGATGCATGATCAGGTCCATCTGCGGCTCATAATTTCCAGGGGTCTGAAACCAACTCCGTACCAAGCGCCTTGGGTAATCTCATCCCCTCCGACCATTGTCATAATTCCAGAATACAAGAAAGCAAACCCAAGGAGGGCAGTTGAAGGAATCAAACTAGTGTCGGTGGACGTAAGAAGGAGCGGGCCTGAGATTCAGAATCCAAGGATAAATAGCCTATCAAAGCACAACTGCATTGCAGCTTGCATCGAGGCGGCTGAGAAAGGGGGGGAAGAGGGCCTTATGATGGACCCCAATGGTTTCGTATCTACATGCAACTCTACACACTTCTTCATGGTGAATGACGGCGAGGTCTGGACATCTTCCGGAGAGTATTGCCTAGAGGGGATCACTAGGGGCAAGGTGCTGGAGTTATGCGAGAGTAATGGAATCCCATTCTCAGAGAGGAACTTCACATTCGAAGATGTGAATTCAGCCGAAGAGGCTTTCGTAACCGGGACCTTTGCAGGCCTAACTCCTGTTGTTTCATTCGATGGGAACTCAGTTGGAGGTGGAAAAAGAGGTCCAATTTGCGAAAATCTCCAGAATCTCTACCAGGAACTTGTTAGGGGCTAGTGTCTTGTCTGATGAGGTAAAAATAGCAATGTGGTCCGGTCCACGGAACATCTCCACGGCGATGATGTACTCCTTCGACAATAGGTTAGATTGCCATGTTACTGATGAGCCACTATATGCGAACTTCCTGATTTCTACTGGGACCCAACACCCCGGGGCAGAAGTGGTGATGGAGAAACATGAGTCCGACCTTGAAAAGGTAATCTCACAACTAATCGGTCCGATACCCGGTGGGAAAACAATCTGGTATCAGAAGCACATGTGCCATCATGTGATGGACGATTCTGACATCTCATGGATTGATGGCCTAACTAATTGTTTCCTAATCAGGGATCCCCGAGAGGTACTGCTTTCTCTGTCCAAGATTACAGACTCAATTGATCTTAGGTCGACTGGCCTACCACAGCAAATCAGAATCGTGGAACACGTGATCGAGAAGTCGGGCTTTAACCCCCCAATTATGGATTCGAAGGAAATTTTGGAGAATCCTAGAGCCATGCTGGGGGGGCTGTGTGACTCAGTAGGAATCAATTTCGATGAGAAGATGCTGTCATGGGAGCCCGGGCCAAGGGATTGCGATGGAGTCTGGGCGGAGTATTGGTATGGTTCGGTATGGGATTCTTCGGGATTCGCCCCCCCATCTCCAAGGGAGGGTGAGTTGAGCCCCTATCTTTCGGAGGTCTTGGATAAGGCCTTACCTTTGTATCAGGATCTCCGCGAGATTAGAATTCGCGCTTAGGAATGCCTCCTCATCAGTATCCCGAGTTCTCTTTTGCTCGCCGACCTCAGGAATACGAGAAGGTGCCTGAAGGCATCTTGAACCCCCCCGTCTAGAGGCTCATCCGACTTGACTGACCACCCTCCGCGCTCTATCTCCTTCCTCAGCTCTATCACATCAGAGACTTCTAGCCAACCGAGTAGCTCCATCCCACCAGAACCCGCGCAGAATTCTGATCTTTCGACCTCTCCCTCTATCAAACCCCTCCCTAGTTTACCCAGAAGGGCGTGGAGGTAAGTCTCCCCCTTCCTCTCTATTGTGAATTCGATCAGGTATTCGATTGCATTTCCGTCATTACTCGGGAATCTGCCTAGTCGCTCTCTTGAATGGCCCCCATCTAAGGCTCTCGGAGCATCGCCGCTATCCTGCCAATCCAGTACCGAGATGAATAGCGATGTGGCTCTGTCGATTGGGGACGGCTCTCCTTCCTTCAATTCGGGCAGCACGTTGTATCTCCCGACTAGGCCCAAGAGGCCCTCGTGCCTCCCTGTCATGGAGTCGTTAATCGGGCCGATCAAGGAGTCGGGCGACAATCTGATCGGGTCGAAGGTGTGAAACGAAGAAGGACGAATGTAACTCCCCATGGGTTGTAATATTGGCTATCTGTCAAGAAGCCTTCTGAGTCTCTGGTCATACTCGTCGCCATCCTCGTCTTTCTCTTTTTGGATTAACTCTATTTCATCGCCATCCTGATTCTCAACTTCTTCTTCCAAAATCTGCTCATTTTCTTCCGGGTCTTGGGGGCTATTTTTCTGGACCTTTGTCTGGTTTTCCGCCATCTTTTCTTCTATCGCTGATTGTGCTAGGGCCATAAGTCGCTGCCCCTCTCTACGATTACTGGCGATCCAGGTCAGACCGAGGTACATTCCAACAACAAGTATCGCCACGATCAAACCAGTCCCGAATTCATCGAACCTGTCTCCCAATGCTGAACTACCACTAAGGACGAGCATCGCCTCATCGTCACTAGGGTCTGAATCCGCGTCCCAGGGGAATGCGCAACCTATGGTAATCGCCAATTCTTCCCCATCTTCAACATCCGGTCTGTCGAATTTAGGAGCCGGCACGAATGCCTGTGTCATGTCCACGATATGTTCCGAGTAGTATCCCTCACTGCTCATTGTGATCTTGCAGTCGGCACCCACCAAGAGGTTCTCGTTGAGTCTCTTTGTCGGGATGTTGATTTTCTGGTCAGAACCCTCCCCGACTAATTCCACGACTCCTATGCCAATGTTCCAGTCGCTTCTTCTGACATCGTACGTCCTTTCCATAGATGCGACCAAAGCCCCCTTGCCGTCTAGCAGGCGGATACCGATGCTTCTCTCACCGGGCTCAGGGTCCCATGCAGAACCACTGAGGTTGATGGATAGGGAGCTTTCGTTTTCGGATAGGCTACCGAAACTGGAATCCAGAACGACTCCGTCATCGCCAATTAGCAGAACTTGGTACTCAAAGACCGCGCTTCCATTGGAGATAGAGCACGATGCACGAACCTCTTCGAAACCCCCAGATAAAGAGCAAATTGCTTCTCTTGGCTTGTTTTTAGAAACTGTCAGATAGTAGTCCAATGATGTCCCCCCGTCAATAGACAGGCTCCCATTTCCTGATGATTCGGCCTGCATCAGCCACCCCATTCCGCCCCACTCCAAGCGATTCCCGGTCAATCCATCGATAACTATCGAATTCTCACTTGATCCATGGATTCTGATTAGCGCATCATCACCCTCGTAGGCGAACAGGTATGGCGAACTCTCCCACGAGTGTTCGTAAATCTGCAATTCTATGGAGGACTCTATTTGGTTACCAATCGAATCCTCGGCCAATATTCTGATACTTCCCCAGTCATCGATTGAATTCTCGTCAGGGATGATCTCGATCGGCACGCCTCTAATCTCCCCAACTCCCAGGACAATCCTCATTGGGCCCTTAGTTTGCCAATTCGGAGGGAGGTCTAGAACTTGGAAATCTATTGTAGTCGGGGTATTTCCCGTGTTCGCGACCATTGCGTTGGGAAGCCCCCCAAGGGGTGAAACGACCCACGATCCTGAGGTTTCTATCGAGAAGTTATACTCTGGTGAAACCCTCAGAGGTACGGTGATCTCCATTAGGCCAAGGGAGTCTCCATCCCTGACTCTGATATGCAATTCAACTGTATTGCTTGGAGTAGCCTTTTCGGAGGGGGTTACGTTGAATGCCAGAGTCGTCGAAGATCCAGGTTCGACTTCGGGCAGATCGGGTAACTCATCGATCTCCCATCCGTTCTGTCCAGAAATATAAGCTGAAACGAAGGGGGTGCTAGGATTGTTCCCTTCTTGTATTATCTCGATTTCGACGGCTGAGCCATTGGCTTCAATTTCTAAATCGGACATAGATGAGGAGATTCCCCAGCCTGGTACTCTGGAGATTTCGACGAAGAAGTGGAATTCCATGACCACCTCATTCCTGGCATCAGCGCTAACGTCTATTCTCATTTTGGATCCATTCCAAGAATCGTCAGGCACCGTGGCAGAGATTGACAGCACCTTGGTCTCATTCACCGCAACTCCAATGGAAGAACTTCCGTTGGCCTCCCAACCCTGCGATGAGTCCGAACCTCTGAGCAACAAATGGGTTTCAACAAGGAGGGACAGGTCATCAACCAAGTTGCCAGTATTTGTGGCATTTATTGACATCGTTTTGATCTCCCCGGGAGATAGCAGGTAGGTCGAACCATTGATTGGCGAACCATCGTTTATGAGGTCGATATCCCACCTATGGTCCTGTCTGACTTCGAAAACCACCACTTCTGTCTCCGAAACTGTTTCGTTGCCCAGAGAAGTCATGGAGAAAGAGACTGAAATCGGAATTCTGGCCGGAGCGTCTTCCGACAATGTCACGCTTACTGGAACTGTCCTGAGGCTCCCTGCTCCAAGTTCAACTGGGTTGCTGGAGAAAGAAACCTCAATCCCCGGGTCGGAAGTGATGTTTTCATCGAGGATTAACTCATGGGATAGTGAGTAGGCATCATCTCCATTTCCTGGATTTTCAAGACGTAGTATGACTAGGTTAGAGTCTTCTACGTCTACGACAAATGGCTGAGTGGTTGGGGAGTTTATTTCCAAACCAGCCCGATGAATCTGCAGAACTTCGATGGACAGTGACAATGGGGACTCAGAGCCCACTCCGTCCTCGAATAGGTGGAAAGAAGGACGTGCATCGACTGGGAGGTCGAGAGAAAGCGTCCCACTGACTCTAGAGCCGGGTTCTCCCGATAGGGAAATCACATCACCCGTCACTTCTAGATCGCCACTTCCACTCCATGACCAGCCTTGGATGGTCATTCCAGAATCGGCCAGTGACCAATTTACACTGACATCTCCCTCCGGCAAGTCTGCCAATAACTCCCATGTCAGGTTCATGACTGGTACGGATCTGATGTGGTTTGGTTGTACGACCGATTTGGTTGCAACAAACTCTAGTTGAATCTGACTGCACTCTTGCTCTTCTCCAGAACCAACACACATGCTTAGAGGGGTGCTGACACTCTCTCCAGCACTAGTTCCGCTAGGTACTGCAAGTCTTGCAGTTACCTCCTTCATCTCACCGGGACCAAGGGAAAGTGCGCTAATCTCCTCTCCTCTAGAGTCAAAAATTCTGAGATCAGAGCCCCAATCTGTTCCATCCCAGGATATCGCAATCTGTTCCTCAGCAGCATTGCCAACGTTCTCAATCATCAACCAAGCCCTGGCATCTTCGGATACCAGCCCTAATCCGGTACTCTGAGCGGTACCATCAGGGCCTCTGATTGACATCCCCCTAGTTCTGTTGGCTTCTATCGGTAGATTAGCGGATATTTCAGCCGAACCGTCATTGTGCGAGAGTGTTAGGGCAAGGAAACCAGAGTCGGAACCCAAGGCACCTGATGGTGAAACTACTTTGAGCATCGGGCTCCAGAGCTCATCTACGCCAATCTCGACTGAAATAATCCCGCCGGGAGTCTCGTCCTCCCATGTCCACCCTTCTGGCAGAGCAGAATCGTCAACGTCTAGGGTCCAAGTTCCTGCCAGCCTCCCCGTAGACCTAACTCCAAATTCTGCATAACCCTCGCTTCCGGGGTCTATTCGCAGAGGCTCGGTCGGAATTTCGAATGATGCATTGTAAGTTGGTATAATGGAAAGTGTACGGACTTGGATATCGTTGTCATATCTTGTTTGGCTCAAGTTTTGATAGGGGTCCAGGACTAATTCGAACGTGTGTTCTCCTAGCCCCCCACTCCATTCTAAGCTAAAAGATGAGAATGAACCAGAACCGCTTGGCTCAACGGGAGACATCGCCGAAATACCAGTCCCTCCAATTTTCTCACCGTTGGCGAATAGAGCCACATCTACAACTTCGTCAGTCTCTGCGGTTCCGGCATTCTCGATGTATACTGTTACAGTGACATCCTCTCCGGGGTCTGGAGCACTGGGATTGAACTCGATTCCCCTGCCATCGGTCAATGGCCTTACATCCGGCATTGCAGTTGAAACAACCATGCTGCCAAGAATTATGTCGAGAGTTGCATCCCCATCAACATCTGCAAGAGAAGGGGATGACCAAGTCCTGTGACCCACCTCGACCTCGTCTGACCATTCTGAGTTAATTCCAGCAGATGATCCAGTAGAACCATCGAAGGCCCAAAGAGATCTACCATAGGAAACCAGTAGCTCTGGCTCATCCTCGCCATCGATATCCATCCACGTAGGTGCAGCAACAGCAATCTCGTCGTTTGGATTTCCACTACTCTGTTCCAGATCCTGTGCCCATTCTTGATTTGGAGTGCTTTCCCCTACGTCATGGCACCCAGCAGCACCATGCCTATCTGTCGTTGTCTGCCACCATGTATTCCAGCACACCCTATCATGCGTTCCATCACCATCAGTGTCAATCGCTGTAGGGGGGGCATCTGCGAAGCCATTGGAGGCATCAAATTCCCACAATTGAGAGCCATCGGAGATCTCCAGACCCCTAAATTCAGCCCCATCTACGGCTGTAGAGCCATCAGCATCACTTGGAATCGTAATGATAATTTCTGGATCTTCATCTGAATCTAGATTTGCGACAATAGGCCCAGGAAGTCTGATGTGGGGTGAATTAGTGTCCCCATCTAAGTTGTTTAGTGAAAGTCCACCTTGCCATGTAGAACTCCCGGTTTCCGAATCAATCTTCCAAACCCACATCCCTCCATTGTTCGCCTCAATAGTTGTAAGAATCACGTAACCGGTATCATCGTCGACCTGAGCAAAAGCTGGATCCGAGGGGTGGCTACCTTTGCTCAACGAGACCTCCCAGAGTGAATTGGGCGTCCCATTTACCTGAAGCGGCAATGCGAGGACAACTGGATCATCAGAAACCTCGTCAATTGCAGCGATTACCAATTCAGCATCCCCATCTAGATCGATGTCGGCAAGTAGAGGTTGTGTGGTGGGCTTGTGGCCCCCAAGAATGCCACTTGTGTACGGCCCCTCATCGCTGCTAATCATCAGAGACTCATCATTCCAGGACCATAGCAACTCCTCTGAATGACCCGAGTATGACCATCCAGTCACAGTGCATGTGAGTCTTGGAGACCATGCGTCTACATTCAATGAACCCCCTGCATCATATGCTACTATGATCTCGGGCTTGCCATCTTCATCGATATCCACTATCACAGGTGCCGCCTTTATTTTCTCGGTTTCTCCCAAATCAACCTGCCATGACAACTCAGAGTCTTCTCCCTCAATTAGTCGAAGAATGCTGTGTTCAGAACCCGCAACATCTTCTGTTTGGACCAATACCATGAACAGGGAACTCTCGCCGCACCTCTGTGTCGCCCCCGGTCCAACTTCGATAGAGTCAGACAAATCAGCAATAGGCGTAGCTAGAGAATCCGTCCCAATCGAATATGAGCCATATTCCCAATTAACAGAAGGCTCAACTATTGACAAAAGTGACTCAGAGTCAGCAGGGTTTCCCGTACCAGCACCTCCGGAGGGGCCATGATTGGGAATTTCTGCAATCCTTGCCGCAGTCCTGCCAGACTGGGGCCACGGTTGCCCCCCATCGATCCACACTTCGCCCTCCTCTGATTGCGTGCCCATAATTGACCCTCGTTCATCCCAAAATACTCCCGTTCCAGATGTGCCCATATTGGTGACAGCTAGCGGAGTTGCCAGTACCGATCCAATCACGATGGCACAAATCGCTTTCCGCCGCGACGCTTGCACTAAGGTTGCTGGCACCATCAGAATCAGAGATGCAATCTAGAGTCCACTTGAACATTCGCACCAAACCCACATTCAGACCTACGGTCTGTTGGCCAATCCAAGCAGCCGGACGAATCATCCAATCCGTTGTGCTTATACAGGAGGGGTCGGTCGCCGGGTCGAACGGACCTCTCCTCCAGAGGCATGGCCGATGAGGGACGGGAGGCGACTCCCACCTCCGTCCGGCTTCGGGAAGGGTCCGCATTGGAGGAAAAAGAATGTACACCCTTGAGACAAGAGAGTCAACTATCCGCATACCCGCAGAGTACATACGCAGAGGACGAAAATTAGAGGATCACATAGACGAGTTAGCTCACGATGCATTTGAGTGCAGATTTGATGAGGATGAGAACTTCACACTGCTGACTTTCGACCATGAGGCTGTCGGAAGAGGAAAAATTATCCACGGCGACGGTGCGATTTATCAGAATGTCAGATTCAAGGCTCTTGTTTTCTCGATGGATAACAATGAGGTTGTCGATGGGGCGGTTTCCGAGGTGTCGGAGTACGGTGCCTTCGTGAGGATCGGCCCCATGGAGGCCCTCCTCCACAAGTCCCAGATTCTTGATGAGCCAGTTCAGGTTAACCTGGGAGTCAAGAGGATAGAAGGCTCCCAGAGTGGTAGGAATTTGGAAGAAGGATCATTCGTCAGATCAAGGATCGTATCCAAGTCAATCAACCACAACGATCCTCGTTCGAGCAAGATTGGATTAAACTGCAAGATGGATGGACTCGGCTCTTTTGATTGGGTCGGAGGGGATGAATAAGATGGTCAAGCAACCATTCGCATGCGGGGAGTGCAACATGATTCTTCCTGACCCTGAGAAGAAGTCCGACCCTCCACAGTGTAATTACTGCCCCAGTGCACCAGTAACAACCGACTGGCAAGGATTTGTTGTGATCATGCATCCAGACAGGTCAGAAGTGGCCAAGAGGCTGCAGATCGCTAGACCAGGAAGTTATGCACTAAAGGTAAATATCAGGTAGGTGTCAATATGGAAATCATTGAGAGAAAAGAAAACCCAGTGCTTGATAGAGTCGAACTGACCTTCCAGTGGAATCACTCAGGAGAGGCTACTCCATCCCTGTCTCAAATGCGCGATGCAGCAGCTAAGGCCGAACCAGGGGCTGACAAGCAACTAGTATTCGTCAAGAATGTCAACACTAGGTTTGGCATGTCCAGAACCTCAGGAATGGCTCTGGTATATGGCACGCTAGAGTCAGCTTCCATTGAGCCGGACTATGTCATTGAAAGGCACAAGTCATTGAATGAAAACGAATCAAAGCAGAAGAAAAAAGTCGAGGAAAAAGAAACCGAAGACCCAGAACCAGAACCAGAGGAAGCTGAACCGGAAGGTGATGCTTGATGGCTGGATCCGGTGAGAAGTGGAAGAAATCCAAGCCATCGAAATATGAAATCGTCGATGGGGAACTGGTCAGGAAGGGCATTCCATGCCCGGAATGTGGTCCCGCGGTCTTCCTGGGGGAACACAGTGACAGAAAGGTATGCGGGAATTGCGGCTACACGATCAAGTCGGACGAGTAGACGCCCATTCGCTCCACGAGCCATCGTTTGCCACAATGCATCCATCAATAATTCCGACTCCTACATTTTCTCTTTCGTAAATCTCTACCCCCGAACTAGATAGATGTCCATCTTGCCTCCAACCAGTCCATCTCCAGTGACCACTTCTGAACTCGGCATCCAATACCGGGCTTCCGGTTCTGAATATTCGATGCTCATCCTCGATTTTGTCCATAATTGCGATTGACCCTTCATGGAGCATCACAAACCATCCTCCATCATCGGAGAAAATTACGTTTGCGACACTGTCTCCGAAGTCGATTACTTTGGAGAAAATCTCTAGGCCATTTGAGGGATCTAGGACGGATAATCCGCCTGCCTTTGACCAAATTGAAACTCCTCCAGAAAACTCTACTATCCCGACTATCTGGTCGTATGAGGAAATATTTGATATCGAAGGCCACCTAGGTAGCAGACCTCTCCAAACCTCATTAGCCTGGCTATCGATCATATAGATGCCAGAAACAGTGGCAAAAACTATGTTATCTCCTGATTTTCCAATCTTCATTGGTTCCGAGTCCATTACTCGATGCCACAGTGAGTTGGAGGGCACTACGTCAGCCCCATCAAGCGAGTTTATCGCGGTACGCAGATCCTCCCGGCTGGAACCGTCCTCCCACTTCTTATCGATTGGTAGAGCGGCCATTCTAGCCTGCCTGAATTCTCTATCTAGCCAAATTCCAATCCATACTTGGTCCAATATCAGACTATCGATTATTGGGGCTGGAAATGGCGTAACAACGGGACCCAATTGGACTCCCTGACGATTTATTTTCACCAGTTCCCCTTGGGTTCCAGACAAAACATCGATACTACTGCCTCTGGAGATTCTTTCTGGCGCAAATTCGAACTCGCTCGATTCCGATAGAATTCCCAGATACCCCCTTAAAATTCGCCCTCCAATCTCCTCCATAGGCATCGGAAGTAGAACAACTATTGAAAGAGTGCCCGAGAATATTGAAGATACAAGCCCCCTCACGTGGCATGGTCTCGCTGCTTCTGGCTTCCAATGAAGACTCTGCTTCGATGAATATGCTGTCGGAACTGGTATCTCTAGGGGGTTGGGATTCTCCACGAGAATTCGATCATGGCCAAGTGACTGGGCATTCCAGTTGTGATGTCGAAATCCTTCTGATTGATGGATTGCATATTTGGGCCGATGGTATAGATGAAGAACACTCATCTCTGACAGGTTCCAAAGTAGATGAGGTCTTGGTCCTCTCGAGACATGTTTCAGCATCTGAGACTCCTGCTCTGACTCTCCATGCAATAGGGGTCCCCGGTGAGTTTCCACATGGGGAAAAGGCCCGATCTGGAGGAATAACCGGTACAGCTGTGCCACCTTCTACCAGGTTTGGAGAGTTGTTCAGAAATATGTGCAGAATCGCCAAGGAAGCAAATCTAGAAAAGGAGTATGACCTAACTTTGGAGGCTACTCACCACGGCCCAGTTCTACAAGCCCCTACGCTATATCTGGAGATAGGCTCAACGGTCGAACAATGGGAAGATGTCAGGGCTGCAAGGGTGTGGTCGGAGACTATTGCCCTTTGCCTAGGGATGTCAGATTCCTCCTCAAAGAAGGACTGGGGCGGCGAAGGGGATGTGATGATCGGACTAGGAGGTGGGCACTACGCACCTCGTCACAAAGCAGTAATCTCAGAATCAGATGTCTGGGTTGGCCACATCTTGGCGAATTATGCAATTGTTTTCGAAGAACAGGCGGGCAACACTCCTCCCTCTGGTCCGTGGTCTCACTCAGTTAGAACAGCAGTAGAATCTACTAGGGAAGCATTCCCTGGCGGCAACATTTTCGTTCACTTAGATCGGAAGTCATTCAAGGGTTGGCAAAGGTCTGTACTGACAGATTTCCTTTCCGAACTCGGAGTACCAGTACTTCGGGGAAAGCAAATTTCCCCCCCGTAATTGTCAAGTCTCTAGCCACGCTGTGACAGGCATGGGTCTCTTCGGGCGAACCATAGTGACATTCCTCCCCTTTGCTCCAAGATTCATCGTGGGATGGGTGGCCAAAAGGTACACTGCAGGAGAAAGCCTGGAAGAGGCACTTGAAGTGATGGGGGGACTCTCTTCGGAGGGCGCATGCTTCACAATTGACGTTCTGGGGGAGGAGATCAAATCCATCGACGAGTCACAATGGTTCATCGACGAGTATGAGTCTGTAATCGACTCAATCGTGGATAGTGGAGTCGATGCAAACATCTCAATCAAACCAACCGCACTCGGACTCCTCATAGATGAGCAATTGGCCCTTTCCAACATCGAAAGAATAGTTCGAAAGGCCGCGGGTAACGACATATTCGTCAGACTAGATATGGAAGATAACCGAGTCACTCAGGCCACTATAGATGCAGCAGTTTCAATTCAAAACAAGGGTCTAGAGAACATTGGAGTGGTCCTGCAAGGAAGGTTGTTCCGGACTCCAGATGACATCTCTAAAGTGAGTAATTTACTGGGCAGAAATTCAGATTTCAGAATTTGCAAGGGAATATACCTAGAACCCCCTGAAATTTCACACACTAGCTACATTGACATCGTAGATGCGACCAATCGTGCCATTGATCTGATGTTGGATTCCGGCTCCTATACAGCAATAGCCTCTCATGATATCCCAGTGATAGATCATGCCCTGGAGTCACTCCAAAAACGAGGTCTAGGCCCCGGGAAGGAAGACCCCCGACACAATCCTACAGTTCCGGTGAGAAAGGGAAAGGGCCCTGGCTACGAATTCCAGTTTCTATTGGGGGTGAGGGGTAATATCAGGAGGGACCTATCCAGGAAAGGGCATAGGACAAGGATTTACTTGCCATACGGGGAGAAATGGTACGAGTATGGGATGCGTAGACTCAGAGAGAATCCCGGAGTCGCAGTTCACGTTACTAAGTCGCTATTGATGCCTTGGACAAACAGAAGATGATGCAGAGTTTCTTACATTGAAACTCTTCGCAATGAATCATGACCGGCCAGGTATTGAATATAGCTGGATATCGATTTATTGATCTTCATGATCGAGACGAATTGCGCGACCCGTTCATGGAAAGATGCTCAGCCTTGGGTCTCAAGGGAACGATCCTATTGAGTCCCAATGGGATAAACTTCTTTCTAGCAGGTTCCGAGGAATCAGTGAGCGAATTCATCCAATATCTTGAGTCGGACAGGAGATTCTCTGGGATTCCAATTAAATTCAGTCGTACAGATTACCAGCCCTTCCGACGAATGCTTGTCAAGAGGAAGAACGAGATTATCTCTCTAGGGGATTCTGAAATCAAGCCATCCGAATTTACTGGTCCATATATCAAACCAATTGAATTCAAACACCTTATGGATGTCGAGGAAGACATATTGGTTTTGGATACTAGGAACGACTATGAGACCAGGATCGGTTCCTTCGAGGGTTCCCTTGAACTAGGGATTTCCTCGTTCAGGGACTTCCCAAACGCTATCGCATCAATTCCAGAGAAGTACAAGTCTAAGACTGTAGTGATGTATTGTACCGGCGGAATAAGATGCGAGAAGGCCTCCGCAGTGATGATGAATGCCGGATTTGAGGACGTTAAGCAACTCGAAGGTGGAATTCTAGGATATTTCAAAGAATGCGGGGGTTCCTATTGGGACGGAGATTGCTTCGTCTTCGATCAACGCGTAGCTGTAGATCCTGATCTGACAGAGACTGAAATTCAGATGTGCTTCAAGTGCCGTGAACCATTGTCGGTGGAAGAGCAGAAATCGGAAAACTACGTCATCGGAGAACATTGCCCCTATTGCGCCGAAATAAGTAAAGTTGCATAGAAAATGGTCCTGGAACCGTTTGATTCAAGTCCGACCGCTTTCTGAACGAATCATGCGACCAGTCACAATTGCGATTCTCGTAGTCTTGGTTTCGCTGCCACTATCCTCTTCCACGGTGGCCATCTCTGATTCGGCAGAAGATTCCAACTGGTGGGATTCAACATCGATGGATTTGAACGGAGATGGTATTCATGATGCGATTTGGATCGCAATTGAGAGCGACCTCCATGACTGGGTAGATGCGAATGATACGATTAGCGTGATTGTAGATTTTGACCATCAGCCTACTGCGGCGGACCAAGAGATGTTGGAGCGAGAGGTAGACTTCAGAACCCAGTTTCGTTACCATCTCATCGATAGTATTGCTGGCAGGGTTGCAGTAGACGATATCGTGGAATTGTCAGAGCTGCCCGGAGTCGTTCTAATCGAATTAGACGGCATCCTAACAATCCAAATGAATGACGTGAATGATGTCCATGGAATTCCAATGATTTGGGAGGATACTGGTTACACGGGTAAAGGGAGCGTAGTTTCTATAATTGATACTGGAATAGACTCAGAACATGTGGGACTCGATGATTTGGATGATGACAATTCCACTAATGACTCGAAGATTATCGCCTTCTATGACGCTGTGAATAATCCAGAAAAGACAAACGGAACAGAGGTGAAGGCCTATGATGACCAGGGGCACGGGTCTCACTGTGCTGGGATAACCGCTGGAACAGGTGCCCCTACGTACGAATACGTCGGAGTCGCACCAAAGGCTCAGTTAGTTGGCGTCAAGGTTCTAGACGAAGGAGGTTCGGGCTCCTTTGCAACCGTGATGGCAGGCATGGAATGGACTGTAGACAAGAGACACGACTTCAATATCAGGGCAGCTAGCATGAGCCTTGGTGGCTTCGGATTGATTGAATGGACTTCTAGTGAGGAGGAAAGCGTAAACAGGATGGCCAATGAAATGGTTAGGTCAGGAGTGGCCCTCTTCATCGCTGCTGGAAACGCAGCTGTAAGTGCCCAGATTGGCACTCCTGGTTCTGCTGAGGATGTGATAACTGTTGGAGCCTTGGACAAGGACACTTCCATTGCGGTTTACTCCAGTCAAGGGCCCACTGAAGAAGGAAGGGTCAAGCCAAACATCGCTTTTGTAGGATCTAGTGTAATGGCTCCAGAGGCCAATTCCGGAGATGGTTACGTAGGTTACTCTGGTACCAGCATGGCTACGCCCGGTGCAGCCGGACTGGCAGCCCTGATGTATCAGGCAAATCCCGATCTCTCACCTTTTGATATCCGCAACATAATGCAAGAGACATCCACATATCGACAATGCCACTACATGCTAGCCAATGAGCCATGTGCTGAGGATTTGATTCCGAAGAATAGACAGAACAACGTCTATGGTCATGGACACGTAGAAGGTCTGCCTGCACTACTTGAGGCAGCAAACTACGTTTATGGCCTAAATACAGATCTCAATCTAAGTATGCTCGCAGAATTCTCACAAGAAAATAGGATCAACCTATATCCGGGCGAATCTTTCCTTATTTCTATAGAGGGTTCGCCAATGGAAATCCAATGGAGAACATGGGATATGAGGGATAACTGGATGAGCCATCCAGACTTCTCTGAAGGAGACTTATATGTTGGCATTAGCCATACAATGCTGGTAGATAGGCTCCAATATCTGCCAGGAAATCAGATAGAGGGCAATCAGACAGTTATGGTACGGGCGATTCTTGATGATGCTGCATCGACCAATCTAGTCGCCCATGTTTCTATCCTTGGTTCTGAGCCAAAAGACCCGCAGAAGGCTTCTGGTTTCACTCCGGGCTTCGCCTCCGTTGTAGCCGGCATATCCCTCCTCGGCGCTGCCATGCTGGGACGGCGCAAGGACGACTGATCCTAGAATCGGTCGTCAATATTCTCTGTTTGGCGGATGCAAGTATATTCTACGAATCTCGTTTGCAACCCTACTTCCGTTCAGTGTCCTACCCTTGCCGGTATGAATCGCCCTAATCCTCCATCTAGAATCTGCGAAGTTAATTATTGATCCACAAGAGAAAACTCTGTCTGGCTCGCATTCCAATTTTCCAGACTCACTAATCTCACCACTGGTCATGGTGATGCCAACTATGGTCTTATCAGACCTGGTCGCCCACATTGAGAATATCTTTGACGCTCTGAGGACTTTCTCTGGACGAGATTGATCGTTGTCAATTCTGGTAACCATCCATGTTATCTCCTCATGCTCGAACATGTCACCAATAGAAATCTCCTCGTCCTCGTCGACCTCTATTTGCACGCCGAAACTCTCCCTCCCATCCGACAAAGTCGTCTTCACCATTACCGGTTTTGGAGGGCGAATCATTATTTTATGAACAAATGAACATGCACTGCACCTGACTAAGACATCCTCGCCCTCTCCCTGCGGGACCCTCTTGATGATTGAATGGGCAGCAACATCGACGCAACTAGGGCATTCCGAAAAAGCAACCTCGTCTTCATTACTCATGCTCAATCGTGATGAGTTGGGGTATTCAACCCATCCTAGAGGACTATTGAAGAGTGATACTCCTTAGAGTGAACCATGGGCGATGACAGCAATGGCTCGGGTCTTCCCCAAATGTCAGATGTAGATGTCATGGCACTTCTTCTCTCAGAAGACCTAGATAGGGATCAGTCTGAACCGGATATTGCTTCTAGTATCGGGGAGCAGATGCTACACATGGACATACCTCTTTTGCCTAGATCCGTGAGATCCAGAATCAGAGACTTATGCTCCAGAATTGAACCTAGGAATGTCACTCTTGTGGGCGGGGGTATTGGGCACCTATCTGCATGGCTCTTTGACCTCTGGTCCAATAGCGATCAGAACGACAGAGAGGGGACAAATACGACTCCAGACACATTCAGGATTATTGAACCCGGGACAAGATTCTGCGTGATAATTGACCGATTGATTAGGAGGTACGAGGCAGAGGTTTGGGCACAATCAATTTCCATGAAATGGCACGAGGTGTTCGCCGAGACTTCTTCATCAAGAGCCTCCAACATCACCATCCCTGAGAACGCTGTAAATTCAATTCTTCCAATGCCAATTGACCTGATTATCATCGACTTGCCCGAAGAGGAAAGGGTTGCTGCCGCATCAGCCGCTTTCGATTTGATTTCCCCTGGCGGCCTGGTTATTCTTTTGGAACCAACCGTGCCCACTGGAGACGTAGGGGATTTTTCTGACGGGGTTGAACCAACTGCAGCACAATTAAAGGTTCAATCATTCAACGAATGGATTGAACTCGTCAAAAGCATCAATCATGACCACTCTGTTGGATTCACAGATTTGACAGGTGGGACTCTGGTAGCCCTTCTGAAGAGTTTCTAGTTCTCGTCGTAAAAATGTGAAATCAGGCTATCGATCCTTAGGTGCCCATAGCCATAGTGATCGTCGTGCGAGTCTTGGCCATCCATCATTTGCGAGTACTGTGTAATTGCCTCCTTTACGCCCTCTATCGATTCTCTTCCCGAGGAATTCTCTCTCTGGAGTCCAGAATCCTCCTGCAACAAGAGAGCTAGCGATCCGCTCACCCAGGCAGTGGCGGCTGACGTGCCACTTGACCACCCCCACCATCCGCTGTTCCCCACTCCCGATGCCATCAGTACCGGTACTTCGTGCCCAGGTGCCACCATCTCCGGCTTTTTATCGGGATTATTTCGGGGGAGAATCGGGTTTGGCCAAAGCCTCCCATCGTTGTCTCCTTCGGAACTACCTGACCAGATATCTCCTGCGCGAGTTACTCCTCCAACGCAAATGACATCCTCTATAGATCCCGGTGAACCCACATCACCATCATCGTCCTCGCCGTCATTTCCCGCGGAAGCAATTACGAAAACCCCACTATCCAGTGCTCCTTCCACCGATTGTTCCAATTCGTCGGTTGTGAATAACCCGGATCCGAAACTCTGACCGCCGCCAAGACTCAGGGAAATGATGTCTGCCCCCTGTTGAACGCACCAGTCTACAGAATTTGCAACTGAGCTGGAATCTCCCTGGCCCTCATCATCAATCGCCTTTGCAACTAGTAGTTCGACCCCTCTGGAAATCCCTTTTAGCCCACCGTCGGCCACAATAATCCCGGACATCGCAGTTCCATGCCCTTCGTCGTCATAGGGCTCATCAATACCATTCACAGAATCTAGCCAACCCTTCAGAACAAGATCGCTTAGATCGGGATGACTCAGGTCTATCCCTGAGTCTACGACACAGAGAACTACTCCCTCGCCATCGAGTCCGGATAGTGATTGGTTGTTAACTCCAGTTAGGCTCTTGTATTCCGTTTCCCAAGAAGATAGTGCAGGGGAAGGCCTCTCGATCACCAGATCGTCTCCCTTCCAAATATATAGAATCGCAATGGACGACGCCAAAATGATTAGCATTGATAGGCTGAAAGCGACAACAATGCTTGCTGCATCTTTTTCCGAAACTTCTTCAATTTCGCTGATTCCAGCGTCTTGAAATTCGGCAACTCGATCCTTCACCAAGCCTCAACCCTACCAAAGTGACTCCCTACGGGCGTATTGGATCCGCAATTTGAACAAATAATTCTGGATGGTATCCCCTCCTCACATTGTTCACATTCCGTTCCAGGAACTCCCTTTCCAGAGCAGTCATCCGAATTGCAGGGGATGATTATCTCCCCATTCGTTTCCTGAATGGCAGTTGTTTTTTGGTTGCAAACCGGGCATTTCCCTTGTTCCGCCTTCTCTGGCTCAAAGACTTCACCCGAAACCTCACGTGCTCTAGAAGTCTGAATCCTAGCTTCGGTCGAACCAAGCATAAATTCGGGAAACCAGACTATCACTAGGAGAAGAAATGTCGCTATAATGCCGGAAATCAGATGAAGAAAAACCAATGAATAACTGAAGTCTAAATCTCCGGGGCTCGGGGCTATGGAATGAGCACTACTCCAGAAGCTGATGTTGAGTACAATTATCCATACAGCAATCCCTAGACTCCAAGATTGCAGGCTGTGGTCCTTCCATGCTCTGTCTATTACTCTGGGATCAGGATGGGAGTGCTTCCTCTGGACATGTATATCTCGCGTCTCGACTACGGCCCTCCTGACCACAAAAATAGATAGAAACAGCATCACTAGATTCGAAACCACGACCCAGATCCAACCACTAATTCCTGAATCCCAAGGAAATGAAGGATTGTCTGCATGTGATCTGATATGGCCAAATTGAATGAAACCCATCCCAATAAGAAGGTAGACCATATTCTCCCTCATAATTGGATAACTATTCCAAAGCATTACAACGAATGCCAACCAGCAAATTACCGAAAGTAAGGAAAGTATCAGGGCTAAATCCTTCATATGTAAGAAACCACTATCCTCGCCACCTAGAATCCCCCATCTGTTGTAGTCCCCCCCAGTCGAAATCTCCCCAATCCCAAAGTCCCAGGTTCCGAGAAAGAATCCTGCAACGAACAAGACAATCATTACTCCCTCCTTTACTCCCCAGAATTTTCTTATTAGGAGAAAATTGTATCTTATCTCTGTAAATAATCTGTCAAGGATGCCAAGTCGATGGTTTACTTTGGAGAATCTATTTCCAACCGAGTAATCACTCAATCTATTCATCAGGCGTTCTTCATTATTCGTAGAAACCCCCTCTCCCGCCTGCTCCATGTTCTTCTGAGGCCATTGACATTGAATAAGAAACTCATCCCCTGAGAATGGTGATTGACATCAATTTGGATGATATTGGCGCCGAGGGCGAGATTTGAACTCGCGAGGGAAAAATCCCACGGGCTTTCCAGGCCCGCGCAATACCGGGCTATGCGACCTCGGCTACAGGGGCGCACCAGCCCATTGGTTTTCACACTGACGTTCGAAGTCGGCCTGACTTCCTATAGTCGCCACGATTAAACCAACCCCTTCGGTCGTTGCCGCGCTGCCACTGTGGCTTAGAGGTATAGCGTCGCCTTGGTAAGGCGAAGGTCGGGGGTTCAATTCCCCCCAGTGGCTCCACTCAGAACAGGCTTTTCGGACGGTTACGTAGATTGGTTCATAACTGACATAATGCACAGCATCAGTATGCCCAGTGAACGCGCTAGACTTGCAATTGTAATGACTCTGATAATGATTCTGTCTCCGATATCATTCGCTGGAGTATCTAACTGGTCCGGGCCTTCTGTAATCAACAGTGAAGGGACTCCCACTGTAGTGGATGGATTCACTGTCCCCACTAACTCTACAATCATGGATGGCTGGGTGCATGTGACCAACTCTCCGCTATCTTCCTCTCCAGATTCTGGGATTACCTGGGATGGAGACGACTTTTCCTCTGGAAATCTAGTTGGCGTTGAGTTAAATGACGAGGGGGAGATGGTCCTAAAGGATGATGGAACACGTTCCAATGTAAGTACATTCGATGTAGGGGAGATCGAAGTAACCCTTAATCCCGCATATCAGTATTCACCAGGATGGCGTAGGGTTTTCATCAAGTCCTCGTCAACCAACTTATCAGGCTGTGGTGGCTCACCAGGAGACTACGTAGAACATGGTCTCGACAACGACTTTGACCAGACTCTGGATAACGACGAAATAATCGAGACAATATTCTACTGTGAGACTTTCGCTAATGGCGATGTTATCACTTCTTTGTCAATAGACGACTCCGGAAACGGGTATGTCTCTGGAAATCTTTCAGCCACGGGAGGGGGAGGGTCTGGCTTCTCAGGTACTTATGCAGTTAGCTCCGGAATAGAGAGCATAACAATCAACGATGGTGGATCCGGATTCGACACCTCTGACCAAGTTATAATCCAGTGCCAGTGCGACGGGACTGGTGCAGCTGCTTCTGTTGGTTCGGTAGATTCGAGCGGTGCAATCACATCGATTACAATCGACTCCTCCGGGTCTGGATATCAGGCATCAGACACTATTGTAGTTGGTGTGGCAAACGGGTCGGGAGAATCATTGACGGCAAACGTATACTCTACCGGCGTCATACACTCTGTGGAAGTAACTGATGGAGGTGCCAACTACGCTTCTCCTCCCTCGATTGTCATCAGTGACTCCGGAGGTTCGGGAGGGGCGGTTTCAGCCAATCTTGGGGATTACTACGAGTACGAGATTGATATCCTTTCCGAGCCCACCGGAGAAAATTGCACATATGCAGGCATCAAGCTGGTCTCGGGACTAGATCTGAATGAGAATAGGAATCTGGATGATTCTGAGATTTCAGATACTACCTTTATTTGCCATGGAAGCAAGCTTTGGAGGGCCACGACATTCCTAGATTTGAATGGGAGCATATACGGTGAGGAGCAGACTCTGTCTCACGGAATTGTCCCCTCCTCCTCTACGCAGGGCCTTGTTTCAGCAGGAACAATGCCTGGAGAACCAGTCCCTGCAGGGACCTTCGGACATCTATTAATTCCGGCTCAGAGTGTCCCTACAGGCTCCTATATCAGCTCATACTACCTAACCTTCGATCACTGGTTCCATGTTGACTCCACCTCTTCAGGAGGCGGCGATGGAACTTGGGTGGAATACCGCCTAAAGTCAGACTCAACATGGGGGGGGTGGAATTTCATTGAGCCTCAGGGTGGATACCCTAGTACCCTCTCATCAGATGCTCCAACACCTAACGGTGCCTCATCNCCAGTTCCAGTATTTGCCTCACCATCTCACAGCGGGTGGGTTACTAGCAACTTCACTTTGTCTTCGCTCCCAGGGATTANNGAAGCTGACAATGTTCAGTTCAGATTCGTAATTTGGACCCATCCAGATTCTGTCAACGAGAGGCCAGGATGGTTCATCGACAATATACAAGTGATCAACCAAGGTGTGGATTTGGATGTCTGGCATCATGGTTGCTTTACGACCACTTCCACCTCATGCACATATAACGCAAATGCATACGGTGTTCTTGAGCGGAACATCGATCTTTCTGGGACTAACTCTACATCTAAGATCGAGTTCAACATGGAATGGGATCTAGAGGGCGGATCTAGCGACAACGCTTGTGTCGAGCTTTCATTGAATGGGAATACATGGGCTGATATTTCTTCGAGCACGAGCAGCACATCTTCAGATTGCTCAGCAAGATCAGGTCCAATCCCGGGGACGGGGTACACTGCTGATGATGGGCAAACATACGGCGATCAGAGCGGTGACTTCCGACTCGTCTCATTCGATATCCCGTCTGGATTCCAGGACCAATCAAGCGTCGATATCAGAATTGTCGTTGACACAAGCTCATCATTCAATTACGGGGGTAACGGCCAAGACACGAGAGAGGGCCTGACAATTTCCCATTTCAGAGTGGTAGACTACCAGGGCAATTCCCTGTTCACCGAAGAATTCGAGACTTCTTCCACGATGTCTCACTATGGTATGCCAGATTCTCAGGGAAATCCTTCCCCAGATGACTGGATCTACAGGACTCTAACCAAGGGAGAGGATTCAGTAATGCTTGGGTTTGAAGACTCAACAGCAAACTCACCCTCAGTTTCGGAGGCCCCTGGATGGACTAGGTCTACTTCTGGGACATGCAGCAGCGATAGGTGTAAATTCACCTTGAACAAAGTCTCCTCTAACTCTGGGCCTCCAAAAACTGCTTCCTTCCCATATGCGTACGGCATTGGATTCTCCGGCAATTATGAGAATGGGATCGACGAGGCGAGGCTAATTTCTCCACTATATGAAATTCCAATGAATGGCACATCATATCTCACATTTGACCACTGGTCATGCGGCGAGGCAGGATGGGACGGGGGCGCCGTATTCATCAAAGTGAACGGAGGGGCATGGCAGTACTTCGACCCGGGTTGGTACACCGGGACAGCTTCTTCCTTCGCAGGGCACAATCTACAGGGGATGGGCATTTTTACCATGGATCATTGTACTGGTACCGCTTGGAGCGGCACATGGTCTTCAACTAGCGAAATGACGAATCTGCGGGCCAATCTAGATGCTTACAAGGGAGACTCTGTCAAGTTCAAGTTCGCATTCGGCTCTGATGGGTACTACAGCCTAGCTGGTTGGTTCATAGACAATGCTGGGGTTCAGATTTCCAACTTCGGGATACCAGGAAGTTGGATCAGCCCTTCGTTATCGTTATCAAATGCCAACAAATTCAATCTTGGATTCGTCGATATCGAGGGCCATGCAAATGAAGGTGGTTGGATTAGGGGGTCCCTATTAGATGCCAGCACTGGAGCCCAAGTTCCCGGATTCTCCAACATTTCATTCCCCTTTAGCCTGGCAGGAGTTGACCCATCCCAGTTCCCTCAGGTCAGACTGAAGGTACACATGGGTTCAGACGATGCTGAGCAGTCCCCTAGTTTGTCAAGGGTCCTAATCGGCGGCAAGAGGGTATTGAACGCAGATTCTGGACAAAATGGATGGGACCTTAGTGCAGGTGTTGAAGTCGTGGACGGCCTTCTAAATGCCACAGCAGTAACCGGGACAGTTACCTCTGATTTCGTTTTCTCACCTCGTCCCATCAAGAGCGTAACAATACAAGGGAACATCTCCAGTTCTGTTTCTGTAACCGTTTTCGATAAGTTGGGAAATTCACTCGGTTCAGCTAATAAGGGCGGAACAATACAATTCTCACACCAGCAGGTCGGCTTCTCGGCCTCAGTAAATCTTCCCACCAACGGGTGGATAGACGTCCTAAGAATTTCCTCAACGTTCTCCGACCCGTCCTCCAATTCCCAACTAGATGTCCTTAACGACGGGACCGATGAATGGCACTTCCCGATGTTCGATGACGACGATTATGCTTATGGCAATCTGGGATGGCAGTCCTGGATCGATTATGGAGGGACTCTCTCAAGAAGCGCCTCCTTGGCTCTGGATGGTTCGAACCCCGAGAGTCTTGTAGTGTTGATTCCCGAATCAGCCGCTGTTAACACGGGCTTCCTCAGTATCGCTCCCGACTCTGACGGCTTCGATGCCCCGGTTACAGTATCTGTGGCCGGAGCGGCAGTTTCAGGCGGCAGTGGAGATTCGCCATTCACCAGTACCCTGACCCTTGCACAAATTTCCGGCATAGGCCTGCTCAGTGCCAGCCATTCCGACTCATCAACCGGGAGGGACTGGGTCGAGGTCCCGTTATCCGTGACATCAACATCCGCTCAGACCGTATCCCTATCATCAATTGGAGTCGGATACATGTTCTTCGAGAACGTTACCGGACTAGGCCCTTCCATAGGTGATTACTTGGATGGAATTCCAGACGAAGAATTCGAAGAGGAGACTGACATCCCCCTGAGCATTACTTCTGACTATGGGGCTATCTCCGTAGACGGCTCCTTGATTTACGACTTCATGTTCGTAAATAGGGAGTTCACCGTTCCAAACACATTCTACCCCGATGGCAACCTCGTGGAGATAGTTACCAGCCATCACCATTTGTACGACAACTCGCAGATTGCCGACATTACTCTAGTTGGCTCTTCCTCTGATGGCGCGACAATCAGCTTCATGGTTGAGAATAGCCCAGACGGGCTCTGGGGTTCTGGATCAGCAGATCCTCAGTTCTCGCAGTCCTATGGGGCATCTGTAGCCCCGCTTGAGACCAGCGCCAGCTACCTCACAGAGGCACTCCACGCCGATGGTTATGTAGACATAGAAGTTCACTGGAAATTTAACATAGATTGGAACTGGGACGATGTCGATAGCATTACATGGGTGGCTCGTGCAAACGACGAGAATGGCGAAACGATATGGCCCTCCACATCTCAAAGTGGTCGATCCGGCGAGAATGCTGTCGAGAATGACCTGCAGATAGACTCCTTCGAAATTAGGGATGAGTTTGACAGAGTCATTTCCAATACGTATGACACTCTGTTTTACCCATTCCCTGTGCAGGATGGAAGCATGCTGAACATCTCTGGAACCGTACGCTTCCAAGATCAAGAAGCAAAGCGGCCATCTTCCTCCGACTTCTCCGTAGCACTGAACCTCTCGGGAGCAATTTATGCCTTGCAGACCGATAATGAGGGGAAATTCTCTGGCACGGCCTCAATACCCAGTGGGACAAGCTCTTTGACGCTCTCGCCCCTGATGCTAAGAGTAGGGCCCTCGAGCTCAACCAATGGGGCAGAAGACACCACTGGGACGCCTCCGGTAGTTGAAATTGAAGTAGATACAAATCCACCAGTAGCCGGATCAATGCAAGTCCAAACTCCTATCGGACTTCAGTATGTTGACGGGATGGTCGTACCTCCTACTACCTTCTCACCATATATCACCATTAGTGAAGGAGAGGCCAGGGGAGAAATCCTGACTCTGAAGTACTGGAGAGAAGGTGTGGATGACCAGAATGGGGATGGAGTAGCCGACGAAGACGAGTACCAGTACCAGAGTAGCGACCTGAGCGTAGGCCTAACCGGGGAGCAGCAAGTACAATTCATTGGCATCGACGTCTCAGGACTGGACAACGAAATGATTCACCTGTATGTCGAGGGGACAGACTGGGCCGGGCTGACTTACCAGGATGGCGGTACAGGCGGTGGCCCTGGTGCCGAGAACTCGTGGGCTTCGGTGGTCGTCGCAGAGGACGTAATGGTAGAATTCGCAGGAGCCGGGCTTGGGACCGGTTCGGGAGGCGGGTCAACATTCTCCTTGGACAGGGTAACCCAGGACAGTATCGATTACTTCCTAATCCCAGGAAAGGAGCACACCTTCAAGGTTAGACTGGATGAGCCAAATGGCTTCCGCACCATAGACAACATCACCGTATTCCTATGCGGCTATAGCAGTGACTTCGGTGTCTTTTCATACGAACCATTCTCTTCAACATTGTCAACCCCAAGCAATAGTATGCTACAGGCTATCAGTGCAAGCACCGAGAGCATCACTTCTTCCGTGACCGAGTTGAGTGTCCGCTTCAAGATGTCATGGGACATGCCATTCGATGACGAAGATTTCGATTGTAAGCCTAGGGTCCTTGTCGAGGATGGACTGGATCAGATAGAGTCCGAAGTGCTAAGCACACTTTCTTGGCGTTTGGATAACAGGATTGTCGCTATTCCTAGCTACGCCGAGGATCTGACAGCCCCAATAATTCCTGCACTCGGGACTTCCCTTTATCTCGGTCAAGGTGACTCTTTCACAGTCAGTGGTTCCGTCTATCACGAAGGAACGGGAGTTCCGATAGCAGAGTCCACGCCGGATTTGACAGTCGTACTATCGATGGTTTACGGGAGCGGAAACTACGAGGCCACATCTGCAGTCGATTCATCGGGGAACTTCACAGTGGAGATGTCACTACCAAACTTCCAGCCTGTCGACCCAATTACGGTACTGACTACTTCCTTGATCGGAACCCCGGGGTCATCACATTCGGTTTCAAATTCCGATGCCTCGGCAACCGTTGACACGAAGCCGCCTACTGCACTGTTCAATGTCGAGGAATACCCTGACTCCTCCCTAACTGTAATCGAGACAGATTCCATGAATTCGGTCACGATTACGATTACAATCAACGAGGAGATAGGGATGAACTACGGGCCCCTGCAAGTTTCATGGGCATTCCAGAGGAACGGACAGATTATTCCCGGAACCGAAGAAAGCGGTGAGATCCCGTGGTACTCAAGCACCGAAGGAGTACACGTTTACCGAGGGGATATAGACTTCAGGCCCTCTCTTGAGTTCAACATAGAAGATGGAGACAAGGTGTCATTCTG
>PBNI01000009.1 GCA_002723045.1 Methanobacteriota archaeon
AGACGCCAGGAGGGTGGTATTGCTCGATGCCCAATCATCGGGCCCGTCCTCGTCACCAGGGGGATTGACCGACTTAGGCCCAATCGTCTTCCTCGTACCCTTCCTAGTTGCAATAGTTCTGGTATTCTATACAGGTAGGCGAGAGGAATGGTCCCTCAGCCCGGATCCATCACCAGGGAGTCAATCCGACGTAGAAACCGAGCAATCTGGACCAGAAGAAATTTTGTCGTTGTCCGAGAGATTTTCCAATACCCTCGTTGAGATGGGCAAGGGGGGGGCCATAACCGAGAACCCGGTGAAGAGGGTACTCACTCTTTGCCTACTATACTTCGCCCAGGGCCTTCCCTATGGTTTCGCGAGTGTCACCTTCGCAGCTTACCTCGTAGCCAATGGAGTATCGGTGCCTGAACTAGCAATTCTGTTCGCCACTGTCTCGCTTCCATGGACTTTCAAGTGGATATGGGGGCCGTTAGTAGACTCAGTTTACATTGAGAAATACGGACCTAGAAGGCAGTGGATTCTGTTCGCGCAAACCGGAATGGCACTAACCCTCGGATCCTTACTCCTGGTTAGAGATTTGAACGGCCAGATCGACCTCGTTGCAAGGATCCTGTTCATCCACAACATCTTCTCATCCCTGCAGGACGTAGCAACGGATGCCCTTGCTGTTGAGGTACTCGAGCCTGATGAGGTAGCTAGGGTCAACGGGCTAATGTTCGCGGCAAAGAGAGTGGGCATTATCTTCGGAGGAGCCGTTCTAGGAGTTTTAATCACCAAGATAGGGATCTCTGGAGTCATAGCGGCCCAATTAGTAATGCTTGCATTCATCATAGTGGTGCCCCTTCTAATGGTTGAGAAGCCAGGCGTCCAACTGTTCCCCTGGTCAAGAAGTGCTGAACTGGAAGCAGACTCTTCTGAGGATTTGACTGACTCTGGATCATTAGTAGCAGAGATGGTGGATGATTCAGAAATTACACCTTGGGCCGAAGAGGAAGAATTCCGAGTAGCCAGAACTGTCGGATACAGTATTGCTAACAATAAGTCAACATTAACCTCCTTCTTTGCAATTTTGGGAGCCTGCATTTGGCTATTCGGATTCGTGATAGACATTTTCACAGTCGATTGGAGCTTCGGCAAGTATGTCCGTGAAGGATTCCCTGCGCTCGAAGGCAAAGAAGTCCTTTTCTTCGACCTAAAGCCTTGGTCGGGAACGAACAGGATCAGCCTAGCACTAATCCTCCTATCGATTTCTTCAATGGGATATGCCAGGATGAATGGCTCACAAGTAAAGGAATCATTACCAAACCCATTCCTGCTGATCCCAGAATCTACCAGGAATACAGTCGCAAGAACCTCCTTCTACCTGACCAAGGCTTTCTCTGTCAGATCAGCATTCCTACTGATAATTGCAGGACTCCTAGGAGAGTTGTATTACTTCACAAGCCCAATTTACGTTGACATTTTCATCAATGAGGCAGGATGGTCGCAAGAGAAGTATAACGGGATAGTCGGCGGGATTGCTTTGCTCGGGTCCGTTTCGGGACAGATAATAGGAGGCGTTCTCGGGGACAAGTATGGGATTCGCAGAGTCGCTATGGTCTCCTTCTTGGTACTAGCTCTGGCAAACGCTACTTTCGCCTTCCTAGAGCCACAGTGGGGCAATACATGGGTAATGACGGTGTATCTGATAGGCCAGTACTTCATTGCTGGAATAGCCTTGATTTGCATCATCTCGTTGTGCATGAGGCTAACATGGAGCAAGGTGGGTGGGACCCAATTCACAGCATATATGTCCATCCTCAATACCTCAGTCGTTTTCGCCTACACGCTGACTGAGAGGATGATATCAGTCTTCAACTATTCAACGGCCATCTATATCGGTGCCGCCCTGACTCTTGTCACCTCCTTCTTCCTGGCCTTCATCGATGAGAATGAGACCGACCGGGTCCTAGAGGGAAGGTGGGACGGCGATGATGAATTTGATGACCTGGGGGAAACCCCTTGGTTGGATAGTGATGAAGGGGGCGGGAAGCCTGTCGCAACTACATGATATAATTAGAGACGCAGAGAATGACTTTCTTGTCTTCACACAGACGATCTGCCCGTACTGCACCCGAGCATTCAGGACCCTAGATTCGAAGGGCCTAACCTATTCCGAAGTTAACCTCGACAACTTCGATGGCCTCCGAAAGGAGGTAGTGATGGAGACCGGCCACAGGACAGTGCCTGTGGTGTTTGATATGCGTGGTGTTGACCCCGTCTTCGTCGGTGGCTCAGACCACCTAATGGAATACCTCTAGAGGGTCCAAGACTGTGTAATCCCACCAGCCACTCTCACTCTCAAGAAGGTTGACCCACCTGTGAAGGTGGCTGTTAGGGTGTATTCACCGGATGGATAGGGAATGGTCCCGAGGGTCCCCATCTCACTCGCACCCGGCCCCCAAATCCTCTCTAGAGCCGATATCGACATGTGATCCCTGAGGGTAAGTGAGATGGACGACCCCGAGCCACAATCTGCATCGATGAAGTAGATCATCTCATCCCACTCTCCATCACTCGGGTGATCGCTAACGAGAAACGAGTCACGAATCTCAATGTCGTTCCCAGAATCCTCCCATGTGTCACTGAACAGGTCCCCTCCTCTGACGAAGTGGACATCCCCCGAGTGCCCAGAACCGCTATCGGAGAGCATCATCCTCAGTTTTGTCCCCCCCATCTCATCCTTCCATGTGAAGGAGTAGAAGAATCCTACTTCGCTATCGAACACGTAATCCAGCCTAGAACCATCCGAGGAACTAGCAATGATCACTGCGGTGCTCCCCGAGATGTCGGAGACAAAGGCATCCCATTCCATTGAGAACAGGGTGAAAGACCAGGTGTCCCCCTCCGCGAGGGGGAAACTCAGAACCGATTGCGCGACCCCATTCTCGAAGGCACCCAATTCGGAATGCGTCATCCTCCCTAGGAATGGGTTGTGGTTGAGAACCGCATGGCGCCTCGCCTCGGTAAGGCTGGAGATCGCTAGCATGTACGCCGTACCATCCTCCTCGCTGGTGCTTGCTACCACCAATCTTGCCGTGTCATCGCTGTAATCTGGAGTCGAGAATGTGTATAGCCACCAATCTCCAGTCTCCCAGATGGGGACCTCAAAATCACTCGTTGAGGACTCACCACCACCCGACTGCCCCCCCGCGCATCCCGCAAGCGATGATGATAGCAGAACCACTAGGATTGCATACGCGCGGCCTACGCCCATGCCCATCCCTAGGGTGGACATATCAAGAGTCTGACGCTCAATCGTTTGTCTTCAGAGAGCGCCTAGCTCGCCAGTCTTGGTGAGCATCCCGGCTATCACAACGCTGACTATGCTCATCAGTTTGATCAGGATGTTCAGAGATGGCCCGCTAGTATCCTTGAATGGGTCTCCAATGGTATCGCCCACTACTGCGGCGTTATGGGCATCATCTCCCTTTGCTGCGCCTTCTATGTGACCTTGCTCTATGGCCTTCTTGGCGTTGTCCCATGCCCCTCCAGCGTTTGCCATGAATAGGGCCATCAGGACGCCGCTAGCGGTTGCTCCGGCCAGAGTTCCGCCCAGTGCCGCGCTACCTAGCAGTAATCCAATGACTACTGGGCTTGCTACGGCTACAAAGCCTGGCATCACCATCTCCCGTAGAGCTGCCTTGGTCGAGATATCCACGCAGGTAGAACTGTCGGGTTCTACTCCCTCGCGACCCTCGAGAAGTCCATCGATCTCTTTGAACTGCCTCCTAATCTCGGTAATCATGTCCTCAGCTGCACGTCCAACTGACTTCATCGTCATCGCAGCAACTACGAAAGGTAATGCGGCCCCTATCAGGAGTCCGATTACGACCATTGGCTCGGTCAGGCTGAGATCCGCTGCCTCTAGCCCAGCACTGGTCTTGAAGGCGGCGAAAAGGGCTAGTGCGGTCAAAGCCGCACTGCCAATTGCGAATCCCTTGCCGATTGCTGCAGTAGTGTTCCCAATTGAGTCTAGCCCATCTGTAATCTCCCTAACATCGTCCCCTAGGCCTGACATTTCAGCAATTCCGCCGGCATTGTCTGCTACTGGCCCATAGGCATCCACGGTCATGGTCACGCCAACTGTCCCCAGCATCCCCATTGCAGCCATTGCTATTCCATACAGGCCGAGATCGCCACTCCCCATCACATGGTTTGCTCCGAAGATACCTGCAGCCATCAGTAGGACTGGGATGAAAACTGACTGCATACCTACTGCCAATCCAGCGATTGCGTTGGTCGCACTACCGGTTTTGCTCGCTTCCCCGATGTAGGGAATCGCCTTTACCTTGAAGAAAAACACGTCTTCTATTCCTGTGTAGTACTCAGTAACTAGGCCAATTAGAATCCCAACCAGAGAACCGATTGCGACAGCTTGGATTACCGTGGTCGGCAACTCAAGATAGTCTAGGGCTAAGTAACCACCAGCGATGAAAAGTCCTGCCCCTATGAATGTGGTATTCCTTAGGGCTGCTCCCGGATCCATGTTCTGCATTGCGGTTATCGAGAATACTCCAATTATGGAAGATATGTAACCAACTACTGCCAGTACGATTGGAATCATCACGTAGTCAGGGCCGAGAAGGTCCTCGTTCGCCGCTGCGATCACCATTGCGGCGATTATGCTGCCCACGAATGACTCGAAGATATCCGCGCCCATCCCCGCAACGTCACCGACGTTGTCACCGACGTTGTCGGCAATCACGCCGGGGTTCCTGGGGTCGTCCTCAGGAATTCCCGCCTCAACCTTGCCAACCAGGTCCGCACCAACGTCCGCTGCCTTTGTGTAAATCCCGCCACCGACACGTGCGAAGAGGGCTATTGAAGAGGCACCCATGCCGAATCCAGCAATGTTTTCCACGGTCAGGAACTCGGTTTGAGTCAGGTAGTACATCAGGGAAATCCCAGCTAGGCCCAATCCTCCTACGGCCAGCCCCATCACCGCACCGCCATTGTATGACGTCGTTAGTGCGGCTGATTGACCGCCATCGGCTGCAGCCTGTGCCGTACGACCGTTCGCACTGGTTGCCGACCGCATTCCAGAGAATCCTGCAGCTACACTGCATAGCGCTCCTATGATGAATGCGACCATTGTCTCCATGCCGAGGCCATTCTCTTCCCCACCAAGAAGAAGGGCGATTGCCACGATTACAATGAATCCGGAGAGTAATCTGTATTCCGCGTAAAGGAATGCCATCGCACCGTCTTGGATTTGTCCGGTAATCTTTGCTACGGTCTCGTTTTCGATCTTAATTGAATTCACCTTATTGTATAGTAAGAATGCAATACCAAGCCCCAAAAGACCAGCTGCAATTCCTATCATTCCTAGTTGTTCTCCATCCATAGTTACACCATCAGTTCGGCTCGGCGAATCGAGTGCTCTATTTAATCCAAATCCAATTGCAAAACTGCCTTCGCAGTTTAGTCAATATTTGCATGAATAACCGAGGCAAAGGAATTCAGTACACCCGCACCATCGTGTTCGCGTTGGAATGCGACCATTTCTTCCTCAGAAATGTGACCCCAATCAAATGCTCTTTCCACCCTCGCCTTGGCTGCTTCGGGATGAAACTGAACCCCCCATGCAGGGAGCCCTAGGCCCTCCTCATCCATTACTCGAACTGCAGTAACTCTGTTGTGTTCCGCCGAACCAAGTAGCAAGCAACTCTCTGGGACGGTTGTCACATGATCCTGGTGGGAATATAGCGCTACTGGGGCTCCTCCCTCGCCACTCCCACTGGAGGCAAACAACTCGTCTGAGGAACCATGTGAATTTAGTGCAAGTTCCCAGACCCCACTGGACATGGTTCCTGCCCTTTCTACGCTGGCTCCAAGAGAATGACAGAGAAGTTGGTGACCAAAGCAGATTCCGAGAGTGGGGACTCCCATTCTCGAAGAGCACCTCATTAGCGACGCGCCGCCACTCATCCAATCCTCCCACATTGTCACGTTCCTCCTTGAGCCACTGCAGACCACGGCATCCGGTCCAATTGTTCGTATCCATTCCTCGGTCAACTCATCATTACCGTGCAAGGGCATCGCTATCCTCTTGAAGACGACTTCATTCCCATGCATCTCCATGCTGCATTCTTCCCAGAATGGGTATTCGTAGTCCCAATCGGGCACGTCATTCTCGGAAATCCTGACCAAGCCTGCCTCCTGAGCGCGTAAACCCGCTTCTTCAGTCTGCATTTGCGGGGTCACTAGCAGAACCTCCACTGCACACCTCTTCGCAATGGGTTGTATCACCTCTTGATTTCCACCATGGCCAAACTCTGATCTTTCCACCAAGAGGTCGATTAGGATGACTCTCGTAACTCCGCTCACATTACACCGAAGAGGCAATTCTTTGAAAGACCCCCGCCCCTCAAGGGGGGTGAACAAGATGGTCGACAAACAACTAATCCTTGACTCGGTCGGTCCCGTCCAGGCAGTTCTAGACGCTCACGACGGAGTGGTAAACGTGGTAGATACTACGGATGGGGTGATCATGATCTCATTGGAGGGCGGTTGTACCGGTTGTAGCGCCACTCCAATGACCGCCATGCAGATTTACTACTCTCTGATGAAGCTGGACCAAGTTGAGGACGTAGTTTTCGTCAACGGGGAACTCCCCGATTATATGCGTAGTTTCATAGACGACAAGCTAAACTCGGAGTAGGCTACTCATCGTCTACTTTCTTCATAATTTTATGAGGATTCGCCTCGCCTTGGACATCCTTGCCTTTGATGTTCATGACNGATGCCAAAGCCATCATCACCGCAATCACCGCAAACGGCCTAGCTATTTTTGTCGACCCCCAGATCTCGCCCCCCGAGTAGTGTAGGGAGAAGAGTAGCGCCGCTGAGGCCAGACAGATCGCCGCAATCACTCTCTGTGCCAGAATCTCACTCTCAGTTGTCTTGGACAGGGCGCCAATCGCCATCCACAGGAAGGTCGCTAAACTGCAGAGCACCAATGAGGCTCCCTCTATGAACTCGAGGTATCCCATAACAGGCCCTGAGGGAGTCAGTTTGAGTATCTTCTGTAAAATCAATAACGCAATATATCCCCCCACGAATGAGTTGACGTGGGAACTTCTCCTAGATCCAGATGGTCCAATCGGGACGACTCTTCGTACCAAGAGGGAAATTCTCGATCCAAAGCCAGAATTAAGCCCCAATCCCATGATTGGACCGAGCCGAAGGCAGACTCCTCTGCTCCGATGCTCTTTCTCGGCCAGTTGACCAGTTTGGTCACACTGTCTATGTTCTACACCGGCACCGACTCCTCTGATTCGCAGAGTCTGGATGGGACCTCTGTTTGGGACTTGGGGGAGACTGCCCTAATTGTGACGACTCTTTTCGGATTGTTCTCATTCCTCTTCCTTTTCCGAGTCTCCTTCTCCGGCAAGGCTCCAAAACGTAGAAGGAGAATTGCAAGAATTTGGCTATTGTCATTCATTCTGGCTACGCAACTGACTTGAGTGCCTTTCCCCTGCGACTGCCGTAGATCCCCATGCACCCACTTTCGAATGTGCTCTTTGCACTCTCAGCAACAATGATGTTCGTAGGGATTCTTTTCATGGGAACAGGGACTCCAGTACCACTATTTGAGCCCCAAGAAGGGGACGAAGTGGAATTCGTTTTTTCCGGGCAGAACACAACTCTCTTCTTCGAACAGACCCAATCATCGACGAACAATGGATGGGCTGTGTACTCCTTCGGACAATACCTGGACGATGATGCCGATGGGTACTGGGATGATTGTGGAATCGTGCAGATCTCCCTAAACAACGAATCAGGCGTGAGCTACTTCTACCCCCAATGCGACAACTCCACCCAGAGGGACGATGTCCCAGATATGATTTACGTCGGACAACTTTGCTACAACCCGACAAATGAAAACTCATCTCGATGTGCTGATGGAAATTACACCTTCGAGTCAAATGTCTACGTCAAACTTTCACAGGAGTTCGAGGAAAATATCCACCTCATTTCTCGTATTATCGACTGGTTTTCCCATGGCCTGTCCACTGGAAGGACAATTCTTTGCAGTGCCTTCCCCATGCTAATTATCGGCCTCATCTCTGTACTATTCCTCTCGGATGAGGAAGATTCAGATTCAAAAAAGAAGAGGGATGGGCCGACGGCTGAATGGAGGGCCTATTCCCTTTCTGGACAGGAGAGGGGTGGCGATGGCCTTCCGAAGGCATTCAGCAGACACTCCGAGAGGAAGGACATTTACAGGAAGCCTAGGAAGGGCAACGTCAGGGGTGGCGTTCACAAGTCTGGGGGCCTCTTCCTTGATGGGTGGACCGATGAGGACTCAGATGCTGCATACAAGAAAAAGGTCGAAGATCGCCGCAAAGATGAGAGATGACTCATCTCAAGAGCGGCATCATCATCAGTAATATCCCTATTACCACCATGGCCACTAGTGCCCGACGCAGATATGTGAAAATTGAGTCTAGTACCATCCCACTGTACGGAGCACGACCCTTCCCGACATAGATTCGAAGAGGCTCATCCTCTTCCACCTAATCGCCCCTATGTGCAGGTTTAATCTTGAAAATTGGAATCGGGACCATCTTGTGGGAGTTTGACTCATGCAATCCGACGTACAGGCTCATTACTTCCCTTTCGCGATCGGACAATTCTGAATCAGAGGGATTTTCCAACTCCTTCATGGCCCACTCCAACTCGTCGTAGGAAGCTCCCATTTGCTCCTCATCAGTTCTCCCATCGTCCCACAAACCGTCAGTCGGGGCCGCTTCAAGGATTTCCTCGTTTACCCCCAACTCATTTCCAATCGAAAAAACCTCGGACTTGTATAGGTCCGCTATTGGGGATATGTCCACGCCCCCGTCACCATATTTCGTGAAGAATCCGACTCCGAAGTCCTCAACCTTGTTCCCGGTCCCGACAACTATGCCGTTGTTTGAGCCGGCAATTGCGTACAGAGTTGCCATCCGCAACCTCGCCTTGGAGTTTGCTAGCGACAATTCGGACAATCCTCCCAACTCAGAACAGAACTCGTCGTAAGTCGAGGAAAGATCGAAACTCATCCCACTGACGTTCCCCCATTTCGACTTCAGCCATTGGATATGTCGATCCGACAGATCGTATTGTTTCCTGTCTTGGTGGATTGGCATGTTCAGAACAATTGTGTCAATTCCAGTCATAGCCGATAGAGTGGACGTAACCGCTGAGTCCACGCCCCCGGAAACTCCTACAACTAGGGACTCTATCTCGTTCCTTTTTGCATAATCTCCAATCCATTCGGATATTTCTTCCGCTATATTTCTCCAATTCATTAAGAAACCTCAGTGACAGGAAACTCCGTACTTCTTCAGCCTCCAGTAGTTGTATGGCCATGGAGTCAGGAATCCAGCAATCAGCATCGGTGCAATCACCCACCAAGTTAGCTTAGCACCACCAGTTAGTACCAGATCTACTACGTTCATCGCAGCCTCCATGGATATCATCGAGATTAGCGACATCCCTATAGCAACGCGAAACGCCTCGTAAAGAGGCATCTGGCTTAGGAGAATGAATGTCTCAAGGGCAATAGAAGTCATAATTCCATTGAACATTGCCAGAGCCATTATCATCATGGCGCTCCAACCCGAATCTGTAAATACGAATTGGAATGCTGCAATCGTCCCGAAGTCTCCGATACTACACCCAATTAGGCACCATTTTGTGTTGTTAGCCGACTGCCTCCAGACGGCCCTATCTCTCCAGTTGAACTCCTCTCCTCGTCCACCGACAGTGTAACCCGCTGAACGCACTGCATCACTTAGTACCTCACTGTTCGAACCTTCGTGTCTGACCTCTGCACTCCCATCTTGGTGGCTAACTGCTGCTGTAATTACTCCCGGAAGGTCCTCCAGAGCCTTCTTGACTCGATTCGAGCATCCATCGCAAGTCATCCCCCCAACTTCTAGTCGAATAGTCTCTGCCATGATTCCAACTGGCGCATAGGACATTTGAAGTCTTGCAATTTACACCCTGCTTGTCCTCTTTAGCCCCCCTCAAGTTCAAGACGAACTCCTAGGTCGCTTGGCCGATGGGCGTGCCCGTTTCACCCGGCGAACTTGACCCGGTTTCCTTGGAGAACTCTTTGATGGGAATCTGGCAAGATGAGGGGACCTTCTCCAAATCTATTGAATCAAGGAGGGGGCTTGACTCCCCGTTCACCTTCTTGGAAGGCCCCCCCACTGCAAATGGGAAACCAGGAATTCACCATGTCCTGTCTCGTCTGTTCAAGGATATGGTATGTAGGTGGAAGGCGATGGAGGGCCACGTAGTAGAGAGAAAGGGTGGTTGGGATACGCACGGTCTTCCTGTCGAAATAGAGGTCCAGAAGCAGCTTGATCTGATGTCTAACGAGGCCATCGAGGAATATGGGATGGAGGCTTTCAACCAGAAGTGCAAAGAGAGCGTCTGGACTTACGAGGAGGCATGGAGGGAGATGACAGAGAGAATGGGTTTCTGGGTCGACATGGAGGATCCGTACGTCACCCTTCAAGACGACTACATTGAATCAGCATGGTGGTCACTGAAGCAGATGTTCCAGAAGGGTCTCCTATTCAGGGGGCACAAGGTTCTCCCATACTGCCCTCAAACCGGGACTAGTTACTCCACCCATGAGGTTTCTCAGGGATACAAGGAGGTTTCCGAGCCAGCAGTCTTTGTGAAATTCAAACTGGAGGGGGAGGAAGCCTCCGTACTGGCATGGACGACCACCCCCTGGACTCTGCCCGGGAACGTTGGTCTGGCTGTTGGGCCAGAGGTAACTTACTGTAGAGTCAGAGTCACCGAGCCTCCCTCCGAGTCATGGGAAGGCAGAGGGGGGGCAGAGGTTGGCGAGGAACTAATCCTTGCCAAAGAGCTGATCGGGAGCGTACTCAGGAACCATGCAGAAATCGTCGATGAGTTTACCGGAGCAGAGTTGGTTGGAAAGGCCTACACTCCGCTCTTCCCCGGTGCAATTGAGAGGGGAGAATCCAATACAGCGTGGACAATCGTCGCTGCGGATTTCGTCACAACCACTGACGGAACTGGCGTGGTTCACACTGCAGTGATGTACGGCGAGGATGATTACAGGCTCGGGATGGAGGTCGGATTCCCCGCACAGCACACCGTAGGAATGGACGGTGCCTTCGTCGAGGGAACTCACGAACTTCTAGATGGACGCTACGTCAAGGAGTGCGATGACGAGATAATCAACCTCCTTGAATCCCAGGGGCTACTTTACCGAGAGCACGATTACACTCACGACTATCCGCACTGCTGGAGGACCGACCACCCCCTGCTGTACTACGCAATGGACAGTTGGTTCGTCAGGATGACTGCGGTCAGGGACCAGATCATCTCTCACAATGCGAGTGTGGAGTGGGCCCCAGAGTGGACAGGCACCAAGAGAATGGGCGAGTGGCTATCCAACATCAAGGACTGGGCAATAAGCCGAGAGCGCTACTGGGGCACTCCCATCCCTGTCTGGATTTGCCCAGATTGCGGAACAGAGCACTGCGTAGGGAGCATAGAGGAGATGGCCTCGATGAAGACGGACTCCTCCCCAACCCCCCCAGAGTTGCACAGGCCCTATGTTGACGAGGTCAGGCTGGCATGCCCTTCGGATGGATGCTCTGGAGAGATGGTGAGGGAGCCCTATGTGATGGACTGCTGGTTCGACTCTGGATGTGCTTCGTTCGCCCAGTGGCACTACCCATTCGAAAATGAGGATCTTTTCTCCGGCTCCTTCCCAGTCGACTACATCTGCGAGGCAGTCGATCAGACCAGGGGCTGGTTCTACTCTCTGCTAGCAGTCGCTACAACTGTGTTTGACGAGCCTTGCTTCAGACGTTGCCTTTCGCTCGGACACATTCTCGACAAGGATGGAAAGAAAATGAGCAAGTCCAGGGGTAATGTCGTCAATCCTTGGGACCACTTCAGCAAGGAGGGCGCGGACTCAATCAGGTGGTACATGACCACTCAGAGTGCCCCTTGGTCTCCCACTAATTTCGATCCCAACGGAGTTCGGGAGTCCTATGCCAAGATGTTCCTTACCCTTTGGAATGTCTATAGATTCCATGCCGATTATGCGGCTCTCGATGGCTTCGACCCAGAAGAAGAATCTGGCATGGTAGCCCATTCCGACAGAAGCCCACTGGATAGGTGGATACTTTCGAAGGTTACAGAAATGGCAGAAGAATTCCATCAGAACTTCGTTTCTTGGAACTTTCACAAGGCCAGCAGGGGGTTGGAGGACTTCGTAGTTAACGACCTCTCAAACTGGTATGTCAGGAGGTCAAGGAGGAGGCTGTGGGAAGAGTCGGACAGCAATGACAAGAGGGCCTGCCAGCATACTCTGCACGAAGTGCTGCTGGTCGTATGCAGACTGATGGCCCCGATATCCCCCTTCATGCCCGATCAGATCCATAGAGGACTAACCGGCCACTCTGTCCATTTGGCAGACTGGCCCACTGGCTCGGATCTCGTAGAAAGAGACCTTCCGGATCGTGATTTTGGGATCGAGCAGGAGATGTCACTCGTCCGATCCCTAGCGGAAGCCGGCAGGCGGATCCGAGTAGAATCCAGCAGGAGGCAACGACTCCCATGCCAGACGGGGTGGATCGTTGGGGGGCCAGACATCTCAAGATTCAACGACATTCTCGCCGAGGAACTAAATGTTGAGGTACTGACTACCGAGTCCGATCTTGATGCATTCCAGAAGATAGTTTTGGAGCCAAATAGGAAGGTTCTGGGAGCAAAGTGCCGCTCAGATCTTCCTTCTGTCCTAGCCCAGTTGGATTTGGCCAATCCGGAGGAGCTATTGCTTGAGATCGAGGCAGGCATAGCTGCGCTAGGTGGTTATGAGATTACGATGGACGACATCGAGATCAGAAGGGCCGAGAAAGAAGGATTTGCCGCGAAGACCCTTTCATTTGAGGAGGGCGATGTTTCAATCGTCCTCGATATGCACACAGATTCGAAACTCCTTTCCAAGGGCTTGGCTAGGGACATTACACGCAGAATCCAAGCCAAGCGCAAGGAAATGGACCTGCAAGTCGAGTCTTCGATCAGCCTGTCGGTATGGGTGGAAGGAATGGTGCTGGAGGGCAGTGACTGGGAGCATGTAGTAACGGAGACGAGGGCAGGCGAGAACTCCCTGAACGATGGAAAACCATCCAGTTCCGCAGATGTCTTCGAGGTTGATGGGACAAAAGTGTCATTCGAGATCCAGTAATCTAGATTGAGAACAATTGGTATGACTGCGGCAGCAGCATCTCGACCCCGAACAGTGGGTCTGGATCAGTCGAGTCATGGTAAGCGATGAAAGAACCGCCGTCCGGGAGAATCCCCATGCTGGCGAAGTCGAATCTGATGTCATTGCCTGCTCCTGATGTTGAGTCAAGGTCTCCCTGCCCTAGGTATGTTAGCATGTCAGGCTCCAGGCTCTCTGAGAATCCTCGGACATGGTATGCCACATCGACGTCTGGGCCATCCGCACTCTGGAATCTGACATTAAGCACGAAAAGATCGTGCACACCATTGGAGTGGAACTCCCACTCCTCGATTTCTGTAGCCGCCTCTGAAAGGTTGTATGTCCTGTTCTCCCATGTCTCTCCGCCATCCCATGACATCATGTGCATCAGGGATGTCTGCCCTGCAGTGACGCAATGGAGGGCAGTGGAGGAGTCGAATGAGCAGTACTGGGATGGCAGCGAGGAACCATTCATGTTCACCCCAGTCCACCAGTTAAGGGAAGTATCCAGGTATGCATCACTGCCATCCAGGAAGTAACTCGGGAAATAGAGCCCTCCCGATGGGACGGGGAAGGCTCGCATCTCCTTGTGCGGCTTCGTGAAGTCCCACTCTGTACCCAGACTCTCGGGATTCAGATCGACCTCCATTACATCGAGGCTTTCGTCCCTATCCGGGAAACCGAAGTAGTCGTAGTTCAGTCCATCTGTGGAAATCTGGCCACCGACATTCTGAACCTGGTGCCAGAAATTGGAAATTACCAAGCTCGCCCAGGGTCCGTTCCCGTACAACCCTCCATTAATCGGGCCAACGACCTCGACCTGCCACGAGCGATCGTAGAATGGCTCTGGAGTCCTGTTGAAGCACCAGCTCCACTCTGCGTCCTCAGAATCGTAGAAGAATGCATAGAACTGATCCGCCCCACTGGTGCTGGGATAGGGGAACCATCCCATGGAAATCAAGTCCCCGTTCGTCGCTTGTACTATGCTGCCCTCGCCTAGCCCCTCTTGTCCAGGGACCGTCGGCTTTGGCTCCATGCATCCTATCTGTGAGAAGATTGAGGGGCGATACTCTTGCCAAGTAAGCCCTCTGTCCTCTGACCATGTGGGATACTCCCCTCCGAAGTTCAGGATCCAACCTTCTTTGGTTGCTGCTAGGTAGTGCTCACAGCAGTTCCCCCCGTGCTCGTTTCCAAAGACCGTCCAAGTGGCGTTCCCCCATGTCTGATTCTGTACCGGATCCGCTACTACGAAGTCCCTCGGGTCTTCATGCCCACTTGTATCAATCAGGTAGTAATCGATATCCCAATCTTCCCAGTCTTCGTATCCCCTAGCTTCGTCGATAATATCAAGACAGCCCGGGAAAATGAACATCAATGACATAGCCAAGGAGGCCATCGAACGTCTAGATGCCAATGTGAGCATGATTTGCCGTAATGGTCGTATTATATCGCACTTTCACAGAATTGATGACTACTCAATCCTCCACGTAGCCCCATCAGGGCCATCTTCGACGACTACTCCCATCTCAGATAACTCGTCCCTAATTTCATCAGCTCGGGACCAATCCTTGGCGTTCCTTGCATCCTCCCTCTCACCAAGAAGCGCCTCTACTTTGGGGGCGACTCCGACTTTCACGTTCTCATGACTTTCCATTCTAGCCAGCACATCCTCATCGGCTGGTAGTAATCCGAGAACATCTCCGGCGAATTCCGAAATCCATCCTACTGCACCTGAGATGCCCTGCTCGCTTCCTCCCGAGTTGAGTAGCCCTCGTACCCACTTAGCCACCGCTTGAACTTCAACTAGCGCAACTCTGGTGTTGAAGTCATCATTCATCCCCTCTTCTAGCCTCTTGGCTGCATCTTCAAGCTCCGGAAAGCCCCTCCAGTCCCCAGTACCATGCCTGGACAAACCTTCTCCATAGCAGTCTAGGAGGCGTTTGTGGTGATTCTCAGAGTCATCAATCATGACTTGGTTGAAGTCCACTGGTTGCCGATAAGGCGCGTTAATCAGTGTGTACCTCAATACTAGGGGGTCTACACGTTCCAAGGCATCAGATATTGTCCAGAAATTACCCAGGGACTTGCTCATCTTTTCACCATCGATGTTTATCATCCCATTGTGAATCCAATACTGAACTACTGGATCATGCCCTAGACAACACTCAGATTGGAATATCTCGGCCTCGTGATGGGGGAAAATCAAGTCAGAACCACCACCGTGGATATCGAACCTCTCTCCTAGATGCTTGAGAGACATCGCAGAGCACTCAATGTGCCAACCAGGCCTCCCTTCACCCCACGGGCTTTCCCAGAACGGCTCATCCGGCTTTGCCATCTTCCATAGGGCGAAATCCCGATGATCCCTCTTCCCGGAACCGGTCTTATCCACCCTTCCACCGGCCCCGGATCTAACCATCTCAAGTGTCTGGCCCGTCAACTGCCCGTACTTCTCTGGCGAAGTGTCAATCTCGAAGTAAACGCCGTCATCGGCCTGATATGCATGCCCCTTATCGATCAGCGTCTCTATCATCTCAATGATTTCCGGAATAGTCTCGGTAACTCTGGGATAAGCATCCGCTCTAATCACGTTAAGGGAATCCATCGANTCAAAATAATCCGCTATATTCCTGTTCGCCACTTCCAGGAAATCAACGCCCTCCTCATTGGCNGCAGCAATGATCTTGTCATCCACATCNGTGAAGTTAGTGATGTAGCTAACTTCGAAGCCACTCTTTCTGAGCCACCTCACAATTATATCGAAGGAAACTGCCTGCCTAGCATGTCCAATGTGGCTCGGAGAGTAGGGAGTAATTCCACATGCGTAGAGGCTGACTTTGCCTTCCTCGATAGTCACTAGATCCCTTTTTTTACGAGAACGAGTGTCGAAAACCCTCACTGCCACTACCTATTGACACGGCACTCTGAACATCAACCCCTCGCTGCCTCGATAAGGCCAGAGAACAGTAAGTCATGCCCCTTCCGTTCTGGGTGCCATTGGACTCCAATGCAGAATTTCTTGTCTCTCCTCTCGACCCCCTCTATCAGGCCATCGTGCTCGGCTCTAGCAGAAATCTCCAGACTTCCAGAATCAGAGACCCCTTGGTGATGCAGTGAGTTAACAGTAAACGAATTCCCCATTAGGCTGGATAGGTGGGTACCTTCCTCGACAACAACTCCGTGTTCTGTGGACTTCCCGGCGAACCCACCGTGACCTTCGTGCCCCGGCGTAGTGTCAAGATGCTGGTGCATTTTTCCCCCATGTGCAACACTGAGGATCTGCATCCCTCTGCAGATTCCTAGCAGTGGCATGTCCCTGTTCAACGCCTCCTTGATCAGTCCCATTTCGGAGAAATCCTGATCCGGGTAGAACTCTGTAGTCATAGGTCCGGGCTCTTCTCCATAGTTAGCCGGTGAGATGTCCGGACCCCCGGCCACGATCAGGCCGTCCATGGAATCCAGAAGCAACGTCATGTCTCCAGCTGGTGGGATGATTAGGGGGACTCCTCCGGCCTTGCTGACCATTGTGATATACGCAGATGGAAGGATTGCCGCGTCCCTTGTCCAATTGCCGTATGTTGTCTCCCTTACGAAGCAAGTTATGCCGATCACAGGCTTCATTCAATCACCTATGATTCTCGTTGGAGACGAGCATGCCTGAACGACATTATCCCCACAATTGTGAACGAGACTCCCACCTGAAGGAGCAGAAGGTGCGAAACAATTGCCAGCCACGACATCCCTCCCTGTACCACTCTCGCCCCCCCTAATGCCATCATTAGCGCCACTATCATGCAGGCGTGCATGTAGTGGCGTCTGTTTGAGGGGTTACTCTCAGACAGAAAACCGAGTAAAAGCATAGGAAGTCCCATGAAAGCAGGAATCAGAGCAGTAATCGAAGGGGGGTCTGAGCTTTGGACGAAGTACGCAATCGCCCCCCACAAAGATAGAACCACCCCATTTAGAATTGCAATACGGGATACGCTCATTCCGAGCACTCTGAAGTCTTCACTCATGGACAATGCCAGAAGTAGAGACTAATGATTGTCACGCTTAGAAAATCTGCCTTCAGTACCCGCTCAATTGGTCTTCGCAATATTCTCCTGTATCTCATTGTCCTTGGCGACGATCTGTTCCCATAGTATCTCTGCCACATCCTTGACGTCCATCTCCGCCCCCACTGCATCGAGTCCGTCTTTAACCATAATTGAGCAGAATGGGCAACCCACTGCCACGGTGTCGCAACCAGTTTCGGACAACTCCTTTGCCCGAATCTCATTTACACGCTTGTCCGCTTCCTCCTCCATCCACATCTGGGCGCCCCCTGCGCCACAACAGAACGAATCACGACCACTATTCTCGGTCTCAACATCCACTCCCCCGATCACATCCCTCGGCTCGTCGATGATGCCTCCAATCCGACCAAGGTAGCAGGGGTCATGGAATGTAATACTCTCACCGTTCTTCTCCACCCTGGGCAATCTCCCTTCCTCCTGTAATTTGGCCAGAATCTCTGAATGATGGAAGACTTCCAACTCATCTCCCCCGTAATCGCCATACTCTTTGCCCAACGTGTGGAAGCAGTGGGGGCATGAGGCGATAATGCGCTTCACCCCCAACTCTTGGAAAGTCATCATGTTAGTCTCTGCGAGCATCTGAAACAGGTATTCGTTCCCAGCCCTACGTGCTGGGTCCCCCGAGCACCCTTCTTGCATTCCCAGAATTCCGACATCTAGGCCAGCCTCCTTCAGCAGTGAAATCGTTGATCTTGCTACCTTCTGATTTCGCTCATCGAAACTCGCTGCACAACCAACGAAGTAGATATATTCAGCAGGCTCACCTATTTTCACATCTAGATCAGAGGCCCAGTCGGCCCTTTCGTGCTCTCCATACCCGTATGGGTTAGAGGCCGACTCTATGTTCCCCATGGCGGTATTGAGTACATCGGGGTACTCCATCGTCTCCATCATTGCATTCCTACGCAGGTCAGTTAACTTGGGGACATGCTCAATGTAGAGGGGGCAGACATCGACACAAGCGTTGCATGTAGTACATGCCCATACTGCCTCTTCGGTAATCCTCTGCATCATCGTCTCTTCTGGAGTCTCGCCAGACAGCAGAAGTGGCGCGTGCTCATTCGCATAGTCCCTAACGTCATGGATTACCTGCATGGGATTGAGTCCCTTGCCAGATGCATATGCAGGACAAACATCTTGGCATCTCGCACAAGAAGTACATGACCAACCGTCAATTAGTTGCCTCCATGTGTACTGAGTGTAGCTACTGACTCCAAAAGAGTCAATGTCCAATTCCTCAAGTGGAACTGCCTTTCCATCTTCTCCCAGGGCGAGGGGTCGCATCTTCGCAGCTGGCCCAGTGTCGTGGAAGAATACGTTGGGTACTGCCATGACTAGGTGCATGTGCTTGGAAAGAGGAATCAGGAATAGAAAGACCGAGATTGACAGCATGTGAAGCCAATATGAAACTACCACCATCCCATCCGACAGCCCCAACTCACTGAATTGGTGTCCTATAGGCTCCCAGAATGGACTCGGGTCTTCTTTGGACTCAATCATGAACGAAGTAGTCGTGATGGTGAAAATCAGTAATAAGATCACATTTCCTTCTAGTTGCGATTTTCCTTTGAGCTTCTCAGGGGTGAAAGCGACACGGCGAACAAATGCTGCAACGCATCCGATGAGTGCCATGGTGTATCCCAGTTCAACCATCCCATTCCAGGGCCCCACTATCAATTCGGGAAGAAGCTCTCCGGAGAAGTAATTGGCAGTTGCGAGATCAAACATATCCGAAGCTAGCATCAAGAAGCCCCAGAACATCAGTACATGCATAGTTCCAGCGACTCTGTCTCTGAGGACCTTCTTTTGCCCGAGCCATCCCACGATGAACTCCCTGATCCTAGGGCCCCAGGAGTCGAATCTAGAGTCAGGTGAACCAATCATAACCAGTCGGGTAGCCTTCTGGACCTGGTAAGTGAAGAATCCTATGGAAACAGATGCCATAATCAGGAGAATCATCCAACCGTCAAAGGGTCCGTAAGTCTGCAGAAGGGGGTGGATCATTGCACTCACCGGGGTTTACCCGAATCCCTCGCCTACAAACAAGACCTTGAAACAACCGCTAAACAGGCCAACACTCATGTCCTAATGTGCCAGCCATCAGTCATGCCGAGTGCCTTTGCTCCCGGAAAGTGCATCCTCTTCGGGGAGCATGCAGTGGTATTCGGGCACCCAGCGGTAGCAGTAGCAATCGATCAGGGAGTTAGGGTCAGTGTAGAAGAGTCCGATATGTGGAAACTTGAGGGCTCATCATTCGAGCCTTCAAGACACCCCCACATCTCCCACATAATCCGGAACATCTTCCAGTACTCTGGAGCGCCTCTTGACATTGACGTGGACAGTTCGCTTTTCTCGGCCGCTGGGATGGGGTCATCCGCCGCATTATCGAATGCCTTCGGAGCCGCAATGCAAGCTCACCTAAACCCGGGCGCAGAACTTGATGCAGTCAAACTTGCTAAAATCGCTCATTCGGCGGAGGCGACTGCCCAGAAGGGCAGGGCAAGCCCAACCGATACAGCAACCAGTGCTCTTGGGGGGTGCGTAGTCGTTTCTGGCTCTGAAGTGCCAGGAACAAGGCATGTTTTCGATACCTCTCTGGAAACACCAGAGGGATCTAGGGAATGGTCGATCAATACCGTCGACATTCCCAAGGGGGTCGGAGACGCATGGCTAGTGATTGGATACTCGGGAACAGGATCCCCCACAGGAAGAATGGTCGCCAAGGTTGCAAAACTAATTTCCGAAGTCCCAGAAAGGATGGAGGAGATGGAATCAATTGCCAACATTACTAGGGCTGGATTAGCCGCTCTTTCGGCAGGAAACCTAGAGGGTTTGGGGATGGCCATGGATGCATGCCATGAAAGCCTAAGAAAACTGGAAGTAAGTAGCAGTAAACTAGACCAGATGGTGAATGCAGCAAGGACCCACTCACTGGGGGCAAAACTGACAGGGGCGGGAGGGGGTGGTTGCATGGTCGCCCTCACTCATGATCCAACCAGAGTTTCCGAGGCGATCGAAGTCGCAGGAGGCAGACCGTTGATGACCAGACTTGGAGCACAAGGAGTCAGATTTGTATAAGCCTAAATCTGAAAGTCGATACTGGAAGAGCACTCCCTCCTTATATTACCATTTATAAGTGGGCTGACGGTCGACAACCTATGCTCAGCGATGAAGAAAGACTCACCGTAGTGAATGTAGTAGCCTCTACCAGAGTAGCGGAGGAACTGGACCTCCCAGACATAGCAATCCAGTTGAATTGTGAATACGAACCAGAGCAGTTCCCGGGCGTGGTCTACAGGGTAGTAGAACCAAAACTGGCCATCCTTATGTTCAGGTCGGGCAGGGCTGTCTGTACCGGAGGTAAGAACGAGGACAATATCCAGACAGGCATCGAGAGGATGATTGGGGATCTCAGAAACGCGGGCATTGAAACCTGGGAACTCAAGGACGTCGAGATAGAAGTCCAGAACATGGTCGCAACCTATTCCCTATTCTACCCAGAGGACTATGGGGAAGTCGCTAGAATGGACGATATCAACACCAAGGTCATTGACGAGGATGGCGGCATTAGAGCAGCCACCGATGAGGAGGTGGAGAACGAGGACCCAAGGATAAGGGGGATCCTACAAGGCGAGCCACTAGCTGCCCTCCCAAGGAAACTCAACCTAAACAACCTGACCTTCCACCTGCCCTTCGACAAGGTCGAGTACGAGCCAGAGCAGTTCCCCGGCCTAATCTACAGACTTGACTACCCTCGTGTGGTATGCCTGATATTCGGTAGCGGCAAGATGGTGATCACAGGCGCTAGGCACAAAGACGAGATACTCGAGGCAGTAGAGCAGATCAAAGACGAGCTAGCAGACCTACTCTAGAAGATGAACCAACGTTATTGAGCAGTCCGGCATGCGAATGCCATGCACGCAGCCTCCCGCGCCATGCTGATGGTTGCAGCATTGGCGCTAGCACCGCTCGCCTGCTCCCTTACTGTTGCAGACCTTTCTAACGCCGATTCATACTCAGAACGATCCTCAGTGCAACCCAGAAACTCGGGGTCCGCCGATGTGCCGGACTGGAGGGTCAACGACAACTGGATGTACGACGGATACCTTGACGTGGCCGATTTCGTGGCAGACTCCGGCGTCTCCACTAATGCCGAGACCCTGGAGGGATCTCTCGATAGGACGGTATCGGACATATATCTGTACGACATCGACGGGAATGAGACTCTCGTCTACGAAGTAGAGTCGATAGGCGCTTACGAGTCAGACGGCGTCATCGAGATAGACGGGACGAATGGTTGCCTATACGTGGACATGCAGACTACGGAGATAATCCGAGTATCAGACTTGGCCACTTATTCGCAGGATGTCACGATTGACGTATACTTCGACCCGTCCTTCTGGGGTAGTTGCGTCGAGTGGCTTAGGCAGGATATCGGCGAGCTGAGTGTGGACAACACGTTCCAACCCCCATTGGAGAACTATGACTTCCCACTCTCTGTTGGGGAGACTTGGGGAATGGACTACACACAGGAAACCGAATACAGCGGCTCCAGCAATTACGTTGACATCCCCGATGACACTAGCGACACAAACTCCACCAGTTGGGCAGTAGTCAGCCAGGGTGGCTCCGGAGTCGCATACCCCGGTTGCTACCAGTCATTCAACGTGACATCATACGACTCTGACGGAGACGAAGTCGGGTTCAACTGGTACTGCCCGTCAATTAGAGGTGAGGTCAAGAGCTCAATCGAACAGGCGTTCGGATTCATCGCGGTCCATGAGCTAGTTAGTTACCAACCAGTTGCTAGGGGGAAGGAGATTTCGATAGACATAGAATATCCACTTTCTCCCACCGGCATAGAGATATCCGCATGGCTGAATGTCACGGAACAGGGGCAAGGAGTAGCTAACCAGGATCTTCAATTCCGGTACGAATCCGAGGATGAGGTACAGAACGTAACCACGGATGAAAACGGCTCCTACCATTTGACCTTCAACTCAGGAGACAACCCCGACGACACCCATGGCCCCGAAGAACTCGGCAGTCACGGTTTGATTGCTTGGACACATCTTGGCGGCAAGATCCTGGGAACAAAATCCCTGGTAATTGACTCAGAAGTTCATGAGATAGACTTGGTCGCCAGATCTTCTGCCGTAACCGTTCAGAGACTGCGCCCGTCAAGTGGAAACGAGGTTACGCTGGACTCAACCATTGGATTTGCAGCCATTTCTGAGGACATCCTAACCTTCTCAGTGCCAGTTTTGAACCGTGGTTTGATTCAGTCGCCATACTCCACGATTGTCATCAGTGCCCCAGACGGATCAGAAGTTTCAGGTACGGTTCCTCCATTGGGGAGCCTGCAGGAATCCCGGGTCCTCGTCAATTGGACAGTACCCGAATCCCAGCCCTACGGAAACGTATACTTGTTCTTCGAGGTAGACCCCTTGGAGGAGATTTCTCAGGAAGGTAACAGGTCAAACAACCAAGGATCGTTCGTTCTCTACGTAGGGGGCCTCCCAATATCGGACCTCTCCACGCCAAACGAGACTATGACAAACGAGGCGGTGACATTGGATGCGAGCGCGTCTTACGACCCAGACGGAGGAAGCATAGGCTGCGAATTCAACATCGAAAAGGTCGATGGTTCCTATGCCCAGCTATTCGATGATGACTGTATTGTCGAATGGTCTTGGGTAGACGATGGTTCCTTCGCAGTTTCAGTTCTGGTCACGGACGAGGAGAGTGACCAGTCAACTGCCGACTCCACGATAACGGTCCTCAACCGCCCTCCCGTGGTCACACTCGGTTCGAATTATGACGAGATAGTGGTCACCAACCCCGTCACATTCTCCGTGATAGAAATTAGTGACAATGACACGACGAATCCTTCCGCACCCGTGGAGATCCTTTGGGGGGCCGAGTGCTCAGAGGGGCAGGTTGGCCAGTCATGCACAGTTATCCCGATGGTCGAGGGGGTGCTGACCATCGAGGTCATGGCAACCGATGATGACGGCGCTACCACCGTCGCAGAGTACTCAGTACAAGTCACAAATATAGCACCCTCAAACCCAGTCGCAGAACTCTACCGGGGAGAGGAGAGGCTCTTTCCAGATAGCCGCGGAGTATTCACGGTCTACGAAGGCGATGAAATAACATTCTGGGGCCAGGCAGATGACTCTTCAAACGACATCGAAAGCCTCGTCCATGTGTGGAAGCCTGATGCAGAGTACCAACCCGAACTGAACTCAACAAGTACCGGCGTCAGGAGCACTCTCTCTGGAGTCTCATACAACACATCAGGGATGCACCTCGCCACCCTACAGGTCTTCGATGATGACGGAGAGGGGACCGAGATCCTGATCGTACCGATCCAGGTCGTCAACGTAATCCCGGAGATATCCCCAATGACGACCATCCTAGGCGATCTAGAGGAGGATCAGGAGTTCACGATCAGCCCCATTGTCTCTGACACCGGAAATGACTCTGATTCTCTAATACAATGCTTCGATCTAGACCCCTCAACCGACCATGACTCAGACGGCATCGCCGAGAATGACTGCGACGTGCAGGCGAACTCCCTAGTACACTCATGGCCGGACTCTTATTCGGCACCCGACTCGATAGTTTTCCATGTCACGGACGATGACGGTGCATCAGAATCGCTGGAATTCACCTTCGTTGTCATCAACTCCCCCCCAGAGGCATTCGCATCAGCCAGTGTCACCAATCCAACGGAAGGGGACTCGGTCATACTATCGGCCAATGGCACAGTCGACTCCCAGGCGGATATGGACTCCTTGGTTTTCCACTGGGACATCGACATCACCGTCGACTCTGATGGGGATGGAAACCCAGCAAACGACGTCGACTACACCGGCAGGTGGATAGAGTTCTCCTATGACTCAGGAGGGGCTAAGAAAGCACAGTTAACCGTGCTTGACGATAGCTCCAGCCACTCAGTCATCATGGACTTGGAGGTGGCCGACAAGCCAGTCACGGTTTCCGGAATTGTACAATCAAGCATCGGCATGATTGTGATTGTGCTTGCAGCGGCCTCCTTGCTTGCTTGGACCTTCCTCAGGCCCGATTCGAGGGATGAGAAAGAGATGCCAAAACTGCCTCAGGAGATGGACATGGACGCTGCATTCGACGAGCCCGTGGAACCATCAGTGACCACCAGCCCGTTCGAAGCGACCCCCGAGACTGCCCAACTCCCAGAGGACCCAACGATACTGGAGGGGCTGGACGACGTTCTCGAAGAACTCACTGGGAGCAAACAAGAGGAGAATCCCGCCACAGAGTTGCCCTCGGCACCTAATCTCGGCGAGCAAAAGGTAGATCTTGATCTCGCAGACATAGAAGCACTCTTTGAGGAGTAGTCCTCGGGACCCCCGTGGTCAACCTATTCAGACTTCTCGGACTCCCCAATCCGAACACTACCCCGAAGGCCAAATCCGGATCTGGTTTGGGTGCAACCGAACCGGGCCCGAAGGCTGGAAACAGGTTCCATGATCTCGGCGAGTCAAGGTGGTCGGAAAGGACAGAGAGGATTACTGAGAGGCCGTCCAGGAGAGTAATCTACATGGAGCCGGATGGCCTTCACCGGCTTCAGCTGGATGGAGCCGAGGGGAACCTATCAGTCGGAGACATGGTAATCATAGATCTGAATTCCCTGAATCACATGCCTAGCCAGCAATCGGTCTGCTCCAGGAGGGCCAAGGAGCTGGGAGATAGGACAAATCTCCCTGTCTTCGCCTTGAATGAAGACGACTCACTATTGATGATCGCAGGGGCAAAGATGAGGGTCGACACTCACAAGCACAGGCTCGGCTCACCTGCATTAGACAGGGCCATTGACAACTAGGCGCGAGACCGGGCAGCACTAGCCTTCCACTTCTTCTTTGTATGCGACATACAACAGTGGGTAAATGACCACAGTGGCAGCCGGGACGGTCCACCACGGGGCATCATCGGGAATGATTTGCATCCCCCACATCCTAGACAACCAATCAACAATTGCAAATAATCCGCTAACTAAGAAAAAGCACATTGCGATTGCAAGCAGATGAAAGGGGATTAGGTGGGATTTCGTCATTATGGCGATCTTGGCAGTCTTCCTCTTGGTTGGTGTACTAGGCTGCCTGGGTTGCCATAGGTCCTGTCTTCCGGCCAAGATCATCACTCCTCTTCCAACCAAGAATCAAGGTCCCCTCTGGAGACCTCCATTACCGCATGCTCGGTGAAATCACGATAAGCCGACCATCTGGATATCTCTTCCTCTTCGTCTCCCCTCTCGGTCTTTCGTTCAATGGAGTCATTGGCGTATGTGACGCATTTCCTAAGGAATGAAACCACCAGATTCCTACGCTCTTCTAGGTCCATGTCATCCTACCTTCAGAGCATCAATCAGGGACTCCACGTGNCCCTTCGCCCGGACTCCGTATCCTGCCCATGCGATAGTTCCGTCCGTCTCAATTGCGAAGGTTGACCTCAGGGTTCCCATGTACGTCTTCCCATACATGTTCTTCTCCCTCCATGTGCCATACTTCTCGTGAAGCTCAGCTTCCTCGTCCACAATCAGGTCAAATGGCAACTCGTGCTTGTCGATGAACTTCTGGTGAGACTTAGCGCCGTCAGTAGACACTCCGATGACTCTCCAATCACTGCCCTCGAATCTTCCGAAACTGTCTCTGAAGTCGCAGGCCTGTATGGTGCATCCAGGGGTGTTGTCTCTTGGGTAGAAGTACAGAATTGCCTTCCCCCCATTTGATAGAATCTCCTCAAGCGAAATCTTCGAACCGTCGGTAACTTCCACCTCGAAGTCTGGGGCCTTGTCTCCAACCGCTAGCTCTACTGTTGCCATGTATCAGCGTGACGAGCCAGACTCATGAAGGCTACCATCACTCGATGTATGATTTCAGAGTGACCGATGCAGGCATTGATGGGGGTTCGCTGAATCCGAAGCACGCATCGATCTCGAACTCACTTTTGCTCCCCAGATCTTCCCCCTCGAATCTCGCTTCAGCATTCAGAATACGGGAAATTGACCTTACTGAGTACCACTCCCTTCTGCCATTCTTCGTGACCCCATGGGTCCTCGTTCCGAAGAGAATCCGACCGAAAAGGGCCTCGAAGCTTGCGATGAACCACAGTGGCCTCCAGAAGGGGAGCGGGAATGGCATCCCCCAGCCGATTTTGATAGCCAGCCCGTCCCCGTTGATCGAGATCCCCCTCTTTCTTCTCTGTACTGTAATCTCAGTTACTTTGACTTCTTCAAAGTTGTATAGTTTCGAGACGTACTCAGCATGCCTCTCTGATGGTGAAAGTAGAATCCTGCTCCCATCCGGCTTAGCCCACATCACATTGGTGAAACTCCCTAGTGGGGATTCTCTCCAGTCCCCTATGACTATCCTGTCACCAGTGGAGAAGCCAGTAGATGTTATCCTTCCAACAAAGACGTCCATTCAACCACCCATCTCCTCCTTCATCCTCTTCTTTGTGGCGGCCCACGAACAAATCGGGCACTTCCTCAGATCGTGCCTCAGTGCAGGACAGTGCTCTCTACCGAAGTAGATAATCTGCAGGTGCCTCCTATTCCAGGTCTCCTCGGGGAAGACTGCTTTCAGATCCCTCTCGGTCTTCGTCACGTTTCTCCCATCAGACAGGCCCCATCTGGCTGCCAGTCTGTGAATGTGGGTATCGACGGGGAACGCAGGAATCCCGAACGCCTGGCTCATGACCACGCTTGCTGTCTTGTGCCCAACTCCTGCCAAAGACTCTAGGAAGTCCCAATCCGGCCTCACTCCCCCTCCATCTTCCAGAATCTGCTCCGCCATCCTACGGAGGTTCTTTGCCTTGGTCGGGGCTAATCCTATTTCACGAATGATGCTATGAATATCATCTACTTCGAGCAAGGCCATTTCCTCAGGCCTCCCAGCCGCCTCGAACAATCTCGGGGTAACCTCGTTCACCTTCTTATCCGTCGTCTGTGCAGACAGCATTACCGCAACAAGTAGGGTGTATGGGTCGACATGATCCAGAGGAATAGGCGTCTCAGGGTACATCTCATCCAGTTTGTCACCGATAATGTCGGCCTTCTCCGCTCGGAGCAATCTCAGACCTCCAGATCCGGGCTCCTTTCATCCCTCCAACCAATCATCACTCCAGCGGCGACGCATCCGAAAAACGGTGCATAGCAGGACAACCATAGCTTGGCGCTCCAATCCTCTGGGCTTCCACTCAGGATCCACCCAAATAGGGAGAGCAGGGCTCCAGGGACCATCGCAAGAGTGCCGAACAACACAGCCCTGCCAAGTCCCATGTCATCAACGAGGCACTACCAGACTTGACTCTAACGGGCCTTCTCCCTCACTACCCATTTCGCCATTATGCCCGTCTGGACTGTGGAAAGTAATGCAGCCCACCATATCCACTTGGGGAGGCCCAATGCCCATGTCTGGCTATCTTCCCACCACCAGAAGTCCTGAGCAAGCACGAAAACCGCAACTAGTCCCAACATAGGTGTAATTTCCCCCGGAACAATTTGACCCACCCAATCTAGCCCGATCTTCCTATTGCATGCATACTGGACAGAGGCCAAACCAATTATGGCTGCCACAAGTGATGGGATTACAGCCGTTGGAACCGCTCCCTTGACCGGCTCCACCCACCATCCATCGAATGACTCGGGTGAGAAAACCGCTAGCAACACGACTGACTCCCCTGCAGTGATAGATGCAATCACTGCCCTACCGTCGATATCGTTGAAATGGGACGCTGCGAAAACGGAGGGGAACATCACAGCGTACATCGAGAAGGCAAGTAGCCCCAAGTCAAGAATAGACAAATCCGACCATAGCGAAAGAAGAAGGCCTAGAACTGCCAGGGAGACAATTACTGATTCCCTGGACCAAATCACACTATCTCCGTTGGGAGCTAGGTCCCTGGTCACCAGTGACCCAGTGGCGAGAAGCTGCGAGTCCATTGTAGACATCAGTGCCGCTAGGCCGGCCACGAGAACCAGGCCCCCGAGCCACTCGCCCCCAACATCCATGATCATCGTGGGGAGGATGTTGTCAGATCCTGCCCTATCGAGTCCGGGATTATCCAAGTGCCCCAGTGTGCCAATCAATATTGGGGGGAGGAATGCCAACCATGCAACAGCGGGGTACAGAGTCGCCATCCTGCCAATTGCGTAATCACTTTCAGCGGCACAAAGCCTCTGGTAAAGCTGGGGGAACATTGGGTCGGCGAAAAGCCAGAGAATCATCGTGCTCGACCAGATTAGCAGCGTGTAGTTGCCATCCCTTCCTAGCAATCCAGAGGTCTCCTCGGAAGAAGAAATAGATTCCAGGGCAACGCCGAGACCGCCCGCATCGTTGATCACCATTGCCAGTCCTAGCCAGAGGAGAGCCAGCGCGATCGCGCCCTGAACGGCATCCGTCCTAACGACTGCCTTCAAGCCGCCCGTGAGGGTGTAGCCAACCACCAGGGCTGTGACCATCACGGCTCCGACCCACTCCGGCCCACCGAATAGAGCGGAGACGACAATCCCTGCGGCCCGGGGCTGTAGGGCAAGATAAGGGATCGTTGCGATCACCAGAACCGAGGCCATGGTTACCTGCGCATTTCGGGAACCAGTCTGCCCCAGAACCATCTCGGGAGCCGTCATCGCCCCGTGCTCCACCGACCGGGCCCTGACCTTCCTGCCTAGAATGTACATAGATACCGCCATGAAGCCGGTTCCGAAGGCCATTATCGGCAGGAAAGACAACCCGATCCTGTAAGCAGCGCCACTCGAGCCATATACCGTGAAGGCACTGAAGTTAGTCGCTGCCATGGTAATCAGCAGGATGGGCCCAGACAGACTCCTTCCAGCGAGGTAGTAGGACTCGTCCTCCTTACCTAGGTCCCTTCGCGCCCAAATGGCGAATGCTACCATGGCCATTGCATACCCGCCGACTATCAGCCAAGCAGAAGTCACGTCAACCCCAAGCAGCATCCCGTCATAAAATCAAAGCCACATACCCGTTCGTGGAAGCGTGTCCGATCAATTGGAGGAGCCAGATTACGAAGTGACAGCGTCTCATTCCGGATTCGAGGTCAGGAGGTACTCCGACACCATCCAGGCCAGGGTGAGGACAGAAGGAACGAACTGGCGCGGATCCAGCGGCGGGTTTCGCAGGATTGCCGGTTACATCTTCGGCAGGAATGAGGGGGGGCAGATGATCGCGATGACCGCCCCGGTGCACATCTGGGAAGAGGGAGATGGGACCATGATGGCATTCACGATGCCTTCCGAGTACTCCATGGAAGAACTACCCAGTCCAAACGACGACGGAGTGCACCTAGTGAATGCCGAGGGTAGGTCATTCGCCGCCCTCTCATTCACCGGGCTATCCGGGACCAGGAAGACGGATCGCCTGAAGAAACGACTAATGAGACTAGTATCCGAAACCGGACTCGAAGCCTCCGGTCCAGCATTGCTGGCAGTATACGACAATCCAAACACCACCCTGCCCTTCTTGCGGAGGAACGAGATCCTAATCCCTATTCATGAATAGTCGCAGACTGATGCGATAATTCGATTACCCCTCCAGCCGTCCACTGGCTAATGAAGGAAGACGCCCCGGTCGAATGGTGGAAGCAGGGTGCCGTCGAAGGTGCCCCCGAGCCAATAGTGATCAGCCCCCCAAAATCCAACCCATTCCACGATTTCGAATTCGCTGCGAGGCCAGAACACTCTATGTCATTCCAGGACTCCATAGAGAACGTAATCCGAAACTTCCTGAATTTCAGCGATCGGGCATCGAGGTCGGAGTACTGGTGGTTCCAACTATTCTTCTTCGTTTCCCTTGCGGTCGCCGATTCCATCGATGTGATGATTTCCGCCGATGGCTCAGGAAGTGCCTTCGGCATCCTTGTATTCTTGGGGCTAATCATCCCAAACCTGGCGGTAACAGTGAGGAGACTCCACGATATCGGATACTCGGGGTGGTTCCTACTGTTGCCTTTGATCCCATGCTTGGGCTCGATATTTGGCTTAGTCATTATTTTACTAATGATTGGGGATGGCCAGGCTCAAATCAACAACTTCGGCGACGTCCCCACCAACACAATCGTCCGAGAGTGAAACCGAAAGCAGATTAATCCAGTGCCGAACCAGCGTACGTGCAGCGTTGTGGCGTGTCAGAGGTCTCCGAAGCTCTGGAATCCGAGGAAGTCACCCTCGTCCTCTTCCACAGGGGGTCGAATGACGCCGAAGCCATGAGGCTGAGAGAATTGGCCGAGGATAGAGGAATCGCAGTTCGCGAGTCCTCAAAGTCGGACATGTGGAGGATGTCCAGGGTCAACGACGGCGTTGACCCCCCGCCGATACTTGCACTAGTGGGGAGGAGGCCAGACGCAACCGTCGACGAGATCCTGTCATCAGGAGGCCTGTGCTGGCTCCTTGATGGAGCAAGATATCCAGTCAACATCGGCTTCACCATCAGAACAGCCGAGGTCAGCGGGGCCCAGGCGGTATTCGTCGACGGAACACTGAATCACGCCGAGAAGAAGGCTGCGAGACGGGCATCAATGAAGGCTCACAGGTTCATGCCCGTGCATTGGGTGGACGGGGGGGAACTCGTGCTCATGGCTAAGGAAGCCGGGTTCCGCGTCATATCCTTGGAGGATACCGGAGAAATAGGCCCATGGGACGAGGATCTTACCGGGAACGTGCTAATCGTCATCGGAGGGGAGCATGACGGGATCTCCGATTACGTCCTGAAGGAGTCGGATTCGGTTCTCAGGGTCCCAATGTCCGGCTTCGTGCCTTCATACAACCTTCAGGCACCTATGGCAGTAGTAGCCGCCGAGGCTCTCAGGCAGCGTAATCCAGAGGCCTAGAAAGAACCCTCTAGCTCTCTGCTGATGATCATCCTCTGGATCTGGCTGGTCCCCTCGAAAATCTGGTAGATCTTAGCGCCCCTCATCCTCCTGGCTACTGGGTACTCCTCGGAGTAGCCGTACCCGCCAAGGACTTGCACTGCATCGGTAGTTACCTCCATGCACATGTCCGCAGCGAACCTCTTCGCATGTGCCGACTTAAGAGTCGCTCTTTCCCCTGTGTCCAGGGCATTGGCAGCACTGAGGGTTAGGAGCCTAGCAGCCTCTATCTTGGTAGCCATGTCTGCCAGGATGAATGAGATCGACTGATGCTGGGAAATTGGCTTCCCGAAGGTCTTCCTCTCCTTGGCGTATGTCCACGCTTCCTCCATCGCGCCCCTTGCGTTTCCTACAGCAGCCGCAGCCACAGCGGGCCTAGAGTGATCAAATGCCTTCATCGCGTTCATCCATCCGCCATTCTCCACCCCTCCGATAAGATTTGACGCCGGGACTCTGACATCGGTGAAATTCACGCCTCTGGTATCGGAGCATCTCTGCCCCATGTTCTCCTCTTTCTTGCCGAGCTCAATCCCCGGCGAATCGGCATCGACGATGAATCCGCTGAGGCCCCCGTATCCGGCTTCTTTGTCTGTGTATGCTAGGACAAAGAACCAGTCCGCGTATCCAGCACCGGAGATCCATGCTTTGCTTCCGTTGATAACGTAGTCATCACCATCTCTCACGGCCTCTGTCTTCAGGGACTGGACATCCGAACCAGCATCCGGCTCAGTCACACAATATGCCGCCAGCTTGCCTGAAGCGACCCTCCCTAGGTATTCTGACTTCTGCTCCTCAGTACCCCCCGTCAGGATCGGGAACGATGCAAGCATAGTGTGGTATGAAGCGGTGCCGAAACCCGGGTCTCCCCTGGAGAGCTCCTCGCAGATTATCATCTCGTCAACCGTCGACATGCCAGCACCGCCGTACTTCTCGGGGATTGTAACATTAAGCAGACCCAACTCATGGGCCTTCGCAATCGCATCTAGTGGATATGTGCCGCTCTTGTCCCATTCCTCTGCATTGGGAATTACTTCCTCGTCACAGAACTCCCTTGCCATATCACGTATCATCATCTGCTCTTCGCTGAGGCGGAAGTCAACCATGAGCCATCCAGCGAATAGCACTATTTGAGTAGTTTCGGGATGCGCTCCTTCACATCAACTGTTATTTCTCATCCTTTCTTCCGGAATTTGATTGCATGGTGGAAAATAGGCTAATCGAGCACACTGGATCTGAGTTCCCGATAATTTGTGGGGCAATGTACCCATGTTCCAATCCAGAGCTTGTCGCAGCAGCAGCAAATGGCGGGGGGATGGCCATAATTCAACCAGTCTCTTTGACTGTGGTACACGGCTTTGACAAGCCCGACCTGAATCAGGGCCTTATCGATGGCATCCGTTACATCAGGTCCAAGACGGATCGGCCGATCGGGTTCAATGCCCTTATCGAGAAGGGCAACGACAAGTACCTGCAGAGGATGTCCGAATGGATTGACATCGCACTGGACGAGGGGATCAGGTTCTTCGTGACATCCCTGGGGAAGCCAGACTGGGTATGCGATAGGGTGCACTCAAGGGGAGGTTTCGTCTACCACGATGTAACGACCCGATTCCACGCCGAGAAGGGGGTCGAGTGCGGCGTCGATGGTCTGATTTGCGTCAACGACAGGGCAGGAGGGCATCTGGGTACCGACAGCATGGAGGAGATGTACGAATCCCTCTCCGACCTAGGAATGCCCCTGATTTGCGCAGGTGGAATAGGCAGTGAGAAGGAGTTGACAGATGCCCTCAAGATCGGCTATGAGGGAGTCCAGATGGGGACTCGGTTCATTGCTACCGAGGAGTGCTCTATGCCAGAAGGATACAAGCAGGCCATAGTGGGAGCAAGTGAGGGTGATATCGACTGGACGGTCAAGCTAACTGGAATACCAGTCTCGGTCATCAAGAC
>PBNI01000010.1 GCA_002723045.1 Methanobacteriota archaeon
TATCAGCGAGGAGCCAGTTGATGGGTCGAGTTCGTGCCCCTCTATCCTAGTGCCGTTCAACAGCGAAGCGACATCGATGTTGTACCACTGGGAATGAGAGGGAGATATGTCGAGTCCGGAGACGTCGTCCAAGTACTCCTGAATCCGGAGTTGGGAGATAGCCTCCTCCTGACTCATGGTAGTGGAATGAAGCCAACCCATTTGAACGCAACCAAGAGTGCGTGAGATCATGATAGTCGAAAAATAGCAAGTTTCTCGGCGATATAATGACAAACCATCAAGAAATAACCATAAGTTGTACGTTTTTCGGAGGATTCGATGAGTAATGTAGATTCCCTTGACAGGGCTATCCTCTCATTCCTGAGAGAGTCCGCTAGAGCCCCATACGTAGAGATCGCCAAGGGAGTAGGAGTCACCGAGAGGACGGTTCGGACTCGCATCAAGCGACTCGAGGACGAGGGCGTGATCAGGGGCTATACGGTTCGTGAATCGGGGATCGGCCTGACCGCACTGATTCGACTCAAGGTTGGCCCTGGCACAGAGATCGGCTCCCTTGCCGGGGAGTTCTCCGGTTGGGCTGGGGTAGAGTGCGTGTACGAGATCAGCGGGGACGCGGACTTGGTCGCCGTGGTTCACGTGGACGACACGGTCGCACTCAGGGACATGCTGGACCGGATGTGGCTGGCGGCCCCGGGAGACATCAGCTCGACTCAGACGGAGCTCGTGCTGGAGCAGTACTAGCCGCTGACTCTCATGAAAATGATAATACATTCTCTCTATCGAAAAACTGCATGGATCTGGAGACAGCGGCTAACATTGGCGAGGCCCTAGGGGGCCTCGCGATCCTAGTGACGCTACTATTCGGGCTCAGACAGATTAGGGATTGGAATCAGACCAGGAGATTTGAGATCGCCCAGACTGTTGCCACTAGGTTCGAGAGCCCCCTATTCCAGTACGGAATCGTGGTAGTGGTGCTAAAAGTTCGGGAGGATATGACCTTGGAGGAACTGTCTGATCTTTCCAGGGAAGAGAAGGACGCGCTTAACTCGTTTAGCCTGGGCCTGAACAGTCTCGGAATCCAGGTCTTCAACAGGCTCGTCCCCATCGAAATAGTCGCAACTTACCTTCAGCCATTTACAACCCTAATGGGACCAAGGTTGCGAGTCCTCTCGTCTCTTTTGATGGAGAACGCATACGCTAATCAGTTGGGAGAGGGGATTCAAGATCATGGGAATGGGAGAATGGCAGATGCAGGACTAGACTGGATGATCTGGCTCGTGGACAGATTGGACGAATACCCCTATCCAGAAGCACCTGCGCATGTGTTGCACAAGGATTGGGAATATTAGTTTCAGATACTAGTCTCAGTTCCTACTACTTTCCTTAGATTACCGCATGGGTGGAGCATACTGGAGACCTCCCTCGGACTGGAGCGCGTTCAGCGTGCCGCTCCTCGGCATCAGGCAGTTCGCCATGTCCTCGGACCCGCTGACTCCATCGTAACTACCGTCGCAGAATGCGTCGTCGTAGGCCTCCCCGTAGTTACCTACGGCGGCCAGGACCGCCTGCATCCATGTGTTGGAGATTGGGTTGTCCTCGGTTCCCAGGCCCAGATTCGAGTTAAGCAGCCTGTCTATAGACGGCACGCTTGTGTCCGCGCTCTGATAGTTCTGTGACGAGACTCCCAGCTCCTCCGCCGTCACCATCCCGAACCAGACCCAGGAGACGACCTCGTTCCACTCGGAGTCGTAGTCCCTGGTCGCTGATGCCAGGGGCTCCTTGGAGATTATCTCGGGCATTATCGCCATCTCGAAGTCCGCGGCCCCGTTCTGCTCCATCTCCCACTTCATGGAGACGAGACTAGACATGTCCCCAGTGATGGCGTCGCATTGCTCGTTCGCGAAGTCAGGCCCGTCGTTCCAGGAGTTCACTGCGGTGTAATCCATGCCGTTCTCCTCGAAGTAGTCCGCTATGTTGCCCGCGGACGTGCTTCCGACGGCTACGCAGATGCTCGCCCCGTCTAGATCCAAGGCGGACTCGGCGTTGGGGAACTCGTCGAGGTTTACCATGATGCCTTGTCCGTCGTAGAAGTTGATCGCGCCGAAGTCGACGTCTAGGTCCGCGTCCCTGCTGGTGGTCCATGTGGTCGTCCGGATCAGGACGTCTATGCTTGCGTCTGCGAGTAGTTCGAACCTGTTGGCCCCGCTTGCCAGGACGTACTCGACGTCTGAGTACGCGTCCAACCCTATCGCTGCCGCGATTGCCATGCAGTAGGAGATATCGAGACCTGAGAACTGTCCCGAGTTGTCCTCGTAGCCCATTCCGTACTGGTTGCTTTTGACTCCGCACTTCAGCGTCCCTCGCTCCATTACGACGTCGAGGGTGCTCGACCAATTCACCGCAGGCGGAGGCGATTCCTCGAGCTCCTCAATCGTCTCGAGGAGATCCGAGATGGTGGAATTGAGGGTCGCAGCGAGGTTCTGCAGTTCGGATATCTCCGCCGCTGCGTTCTCGTTCGTCGTGGTGAGGTCCTGATTGGCGGCAGTCAGAGAGGAGACTTCGGCCTCGAGAGCGTCCATGGCGGTCTCGAGAGAGGATAGCTGAGAGGCGAGGGACGATCTGGCGGTCTCCAGCTCCACCACTTCCGACTCCATCCTTGACTTGGATTCGTTAAGGGCTACTATGAGAGCTGAGAGATGAGTGATTTCATCCGTCTTGGATGAGTTCTGCTCGTTCAGGTAGGCGATATCGGAGATGTGCTGCAAGATTTCTCCGTCCAGCTCCGTTATCTTGGCGTTGAGAGTCTCGATGGAGGCGTTCAACTGCCCCAAGTCGTCCTCCAACCCCTCCAAGGTCTGGTTGAGCGATTCCATTATCCCCTGATAGTTGGCCTTCTCCACCTCGAGTTGGTCGATCCTCTCCGCACCATCGTCACCCGTGCATCCGCTAATCGAAACAGAGGACAGCAAGATTGCAGTTAGTACAGCATATTTCTGATTCATGTGCTCTGTAGGGTCGAATGTGACTTGAATATTGGCCCGGCACTGAGGTTTGGGATCTCCGATGCTAAAGCGAAACAAGGTGTAAATAGTGAGATTGCCTAGAAACGGCCATGAGAATGCTGCCAGTAACTGCCGCTCTAGTCTTGGCAATACTCACCATCGGCGCGATAGAGGAGAAAGATATCTCCCAGGAAGAGGTCGTCGTCACCGTGGATAGCACCAACTTGCGCTTCTCCCCCCAGTCAGTAACCGTCACCGAGGGGGATTCAGTCCGGTTCTTCTGGAGTGGGGAGCTCCTGGCCCACAATGCGGTATCTTACGACGGTCTGTTCGACTCGGGGGACGCATCGAGGAACGTGGATTACTCGTTCAAGTTTGAAGTCGGTACCAACGGGACCCATGAGTATCTCTGTGAGCCTCATGAGGAATTCGGAATGACCGGGACCGTTTTCGTAGAGCCTCTGACCATAGTGGAGGAAGAAAGCCCCGATGAGGATGGAGGATCGGGGTCCCTGCCCGCCGCAGGATTACTGGGCACTGCCACGATGGTCTTCGGAGCAGCGATATATCCGAAAAAAAGAGACTAGCCTGTGTTTCGTTATATGGAGACACCCCTTCCGGTAACCGATCAGATGGGCAAAGATGACGATAGTGGAAATGACTGGGAGATGCCGACAGAGTCAGTTCACGCAGGAGAGATGCATGACGCTTCCGGGGCCCACATCGATCCGATCCACATGACTTCGACCTATATTTTCGAGGACTCAGGTGCGATCAAGTCCTGGGGGTCGGGCGAGTCCGGGGCCCACGTATACTCGAGAGTGGGGAACCCCAACAGAGAGGCGCTTGCCCGGAAGCTCTCAGCCCTGGAGGGCTTCGGGATGGCGAGCCCGGTCTACGCCGAGATCTTCTCGTCCGGCATGGGGGCCGTAAGCTCGGCGCTACTGGGTCTGGCTGGTTCTGGCGACCACATCATCGCCCAGTCGGTCCTATATGGGACGACGAACCACCTGGTAAACGAGGTCCTACCGAAGTACGGCATCACGACCTCTAGGGTCCCACTCCTCCAAGGTGACCTTCTCGTGGAGGAGTTGGCTGCCAACCCAAACACAAAGGTGGTCTACATCGAGACTCCGGCTAATCCCACGATGTCGGTAATCGACATCGCCAGCACCACCGAGATAGCGCACTCGCACGGTGCCAGCGTGGTGGTCGACAACACATTCGCTACTCCGGTTCTCCAGAGGCCGCTCTCCTTGGGTGCGGACGTCGTGGTCCACAGTACTACCAAGTTCATCAACGGCCATGGGACCGTTATCGGCGGCGCCCTGATCAGCAGGGACCCGGACTTCATAGAGAACGGCGGGGGCGCCCTAGTGCGCTACATAGGAGCGGTCCCCAGCGCGATGGACTGCTGGCTTACTAGCATAGGGCTGAAGACGCTCCCTCTAAGGATGAGGGAGCACTGTGCTAACGCACGTGCCCTTGCAGATTTTCTAGATGGAAGCGAGATGGTCGAGAGGACCTATTGGCCGGGCCTCGAGAGTCACCCCCAGCACGAAATAGCATCGAAGCAGATGGACGACTTCGGTGCGATGATCTCGATCGATATGGGTGACTTCGAGACTGCTAGCCGCTTGATGGATGGCCTCTCCATGTGCTCACTTGCCGTGAGCCTCGGCAATGTGGACACCCTCGTGCAGCACCCAGCATCCATGACTCACAGGCTGATGTCGGAGGAAGACAGGCTAGCCGTGGGAATCACCGATGGGATGGTCAGGATATCGGTAGGCATCGAGTCTGCCAAGGACATCATCGCCGATTTCGACAGGGCGATCTCCTTCGCCGGTGGGAGCTAATCTACACAGCCCTAGTTGTTATCTACTTCTAATTGGAGATATTCGCACTAAGAATACGCAGATTTGCCTACTGGCCTCTGACGTGAGATAGCATCCATTGCATGGCAGAGGGATCTGAGTAGATGGGGAACCAGATGTAATGACCTCCGTCGACCACTGGATGAAACTCGATCTCGGCATCCAAATCAACCAGGTTCGCCGCCATCTGTTCTGCCATTTCGAACGAGGAGGTATTGTCTGCGGTCCCATGGCTCATCCAAATAGGGAGGTGTGCTACTTCCTCGGCAAAGGGGAGGTAGGAGTACGGCTCATGGTGTGGGCTCAGGGGCATGATTGCTGCGAAGTAGTCCGGTAACGCAGCTGCCACGATGAAGGTGCCCCTACCACCCATGCTCAATCCTGTAAGATAGACTCGATCATCATCAACACTGAGGTGTGATTTTACGTCCTCGAGCACATCCAATGCCTTCTTTGGATCCCAGTCCCACTCGAGTTTTGATGGTCTGACTATGATGTACTTGTCATCTTCAGGGATATGGAAGTTATTTGTTAGCATGTTGTTGAAGAAGACCGAGTCCTCAACTTGGCCGTGAAGGAAGAGAAACAATGGATATTGGTTGCTGGCATTATACCCAGCAGGAACCTTGACCGAGTAGGTATATCCACACATCCAATCTAATCGGTAGTCGACGACCACTTCAGAGTCGTTTTCGAATTGTATCGAAGTGTAGGATACGTTGGTTAGCCCATCTATCGCAAGCCATTGGCCGCTTCTTATCTCAGGCCAGTCCGACGGGTTGCTAGTTGGATTGAGTCCCTCTGAGGAGATTGTGCTGCAAGGTGGAATGTTGATCGGCCCCGGCTCCGGCTCGTCTTCCACCGGCTCCGGCTCGTCTTCCACCGGCTCCGGCTCGTCTTCCACCGGCTCCGGCTCGATTTCTTCCGATCCGACAATTGTCTCCTCCTCCGAGCCAAGGTCCGTGTCGGTGCAACCGGAAAGAGAGCAGAGGACCATCAGTAGGGAAATCAGAAAGGCTCTCTTCATGGACTCCGGTTGTTTCTCCACTTCTATTATTTATCTAAGCATGGGTGCCCCTTCTTACGAAAACCATGGGTGCTTTCCAAAGTGATCCCGGGGGACGCTCTCTCCGTTTCGAAGGTAATAACGGAATCCAGAGATCACCGAATCAAGGTATTTCTTGAGACGCGGCTTCACCCATATCTCATGGGGGATGTATGCGACAAATTTCGGTAGATTGGCCAAGATGTGTGGATAGACGGTGATGGTCAATCTTGACTTTCCCCTAGCGGGCGAGTCGATCTGCCAGACCACGTAGGATTGTGCTCCGCCCTCCTCCCCGATCAAGAGAGTGTAGCCTGACCCCTCTTCCCATGTCTGGAATTTCCTCACGTAGTCTCTTCCATTCAGGTAAACGAGGCGATCCGAGTGCCGGTCCTCCTGCCATTGAATCACATCATTGGATTTGCAGAATGGGTGTGAGAGGTTGAGGTTCCCCGGCTCGCTGATTGCAGCCCATAGCTCGTCTGCCCCAACGTCGAAATCCAGGGAGTGGCAGACAGGCAGTCGATCCGTCCAAACCGTCACCATAATATCGACTGCGGGTGGATTCCATTTGTATCTTGTACGTATTTGTCAGGCCTATGGGCCACTTGGCTTGGAGAGGAGGTATCTGAAATACTGGATCTTGCCGGATTTCAGAGCCTCGTAGATGGGAGTGCCTGGAACGCCTCCAAAGGTCTCGAAGCTCTTCCTCAGGGAGGCCGGTGAGCTCTTCTGTATCATCTGTCTCCTGCCCTCGTCGATCAGGTCCAGCGCATCTACCACGTTCTTCGTGACATCGGATCTGAGCTCGATGCTGAAGCCGGTCTTGAGGAACTGGTCGTGCATCTTTTCCATCGTCCTTGAGTCGCGCATATCGGTCCAGCAGAACCTCCCTCCCGGCCTCAGGACCCTGAAGACCTCGCTCAGGAATTCGGGTATGTTCGAGTAGCAGTGGGAAGACTCGACGTTGTATACGACGTCGAATGACTCGTCGGGCAGGGGGAGGTCCTGGGCGTTCCCCTCGATGAATTCCAGATTTTCCTGGCCGGAGAACCATTCCCGCGAGAGTGATACTGCCTCTGCAGAGTAGTCTACAGCTACCAGGGACCCGGGGTTGTACGTCCTAGCTATCCAACTCGCCCCCCCTCCCCTGCCGGATCCGACCTCGAGGGTCACTTTGCCCTCCATCTCCACATCCCTGACGTTCATGTTGTAGAGTTGTATGAACAGCCTATCTGGCTCGTCTCCCTCGAGTAGTTCTAGTTCGGAGTCGTCGGTGAAGCCGTAGTTCATGAATCGGAAGCTTGGGTCCGTCTGGGAGCGTGCCATCCTCTGGTACAGGCCCCTCCACATCCGCATCCGAATTCCAGAGGGGGCGAGTCGCATCACGGTGTAGAATACCATTGCGGGGAGTCCCATCGCCAAGTTAGCACCTATTCCTTCCACTTGACCGAGCAGCCGATGCTCTCGGTCCTGGGGACGGAGACCGCTGCACCCGAAGCGAGTTCGTCCATGGCATCCTCCAGCTCTGAGGTCTTGGCGTGAGATGGATCCCGCGGGGAGTCGTCCAGGCGTCCCCTGTATACCACGACCGAGTCGGGGTTCAGGAGGTAGAACTCCGGTGTCCTCTGGGCACCATATGCGAGTGCGACCTCCTGCGAGGGGTCGTGCAGGTACGGGTAGGTCATCCCCCTGTTGGCCCTCTTGACCATGTTGTCCCATGAGTCGGATTCGTACTTCACGGGATCGTTGGAGTTTATCCCCGCGAATCCGAGGCCGTTCTTCCTAGCCACTTCCGCGGCGTTCTCTATCCTGGGCTCGGAGCCGACCACGTATGGGCAATGGTTGCACGTGAAGAAGACCACAGCGCCGTTCTCGCCCATCACATCCTGTAGCGAGAGCGTGTCCCCTCCGGAGTTTCTGTTTGCGTTCGGGAGTTCGAATCCTGGTGCGTTTGAGCCCGGTTCTACCATCTGCTGAGAGTGCATGTCGGGTCGTCAGAGTGGGTGTTGTTCAATCCTTTGGAAGGAGGGCTTCTCTCCTGGAGGTGATTTGCGCCCTGCATTCCTCCAGCCTCCTCCTGGCGAGCCTGTTCTGGGGATCGACGTCGAGGACCTTCCTCCAGGCGCCCGCCGCCTTCTCGGTGTCTTTCCCTTCATGGAGGATGGCGGCTATCCTAAGTCTGGCATCGAGGTGGTGGGGGTCTGCGCGCACAGCCCCCTCGAAGTCTGACATCGCCTCGTCCGACCTCCCGAAATCAAGGTACAGGAGCCCCCTCTGGTACCATGCCTCGGAGAGTTTCGGATTCGTCTCTATTGCTTTGTTCAGGGGCCTTTCTGCCTGTTCCGACTTCTCCATCGCGATCATGCAGGTCCCAAGGTGGACGAGCCCCATCGAGTGGTTGCCGTTCAATCTGAGGAGTTCGCGCAGCTCTGACTCGGCGTTGCCCCAATCCCCCTGGTTCATGAGTATCTCGGACTTCCTAAGTCGGGCCAGTTCGTGATTGGGGCGGTCCTCGACCAATCGGTTCGCATCGTCCAGGGCCAGTGCCAGATCGTCGGAGAGCAGGGCCGCCGATGACCTGTTGAGCCTGGCTCGAGTGTGGTTCGGTTCGATGTGGAGGCTCTGGGTGAACAGCTTAGTTGCCTCCTCCAGGCGCCCGTGTCTTGCCGCGATGATGCCTCGGATGAAAGGCACGGTTGGGTTGTCCTTCAGGGTGGTGGTGGCCTCCAGGGTGAGTGCGTTCGCTTGTTCCAGATCTCCTGTTTCTAGGGATAGCTGTGCTTCCTCTAGGGATATCGAGGGGTGGTCCGGAATCAGCCTGCGTGCGCGTACCAGTGCCACTTCGGCCTCGTCGAATGACTTCTGGTACCTCAGTGCCCTGGCCCTGCCAAGCCAAGCGAGGCCCGATTCCCTGTCGATTTCCACGGCCCTGTCGAACGAGACGAGCGCGTCTATAACGGTCATTGGGTCTATTTTCCCAGTCTCATCTCGTTGTTCGTCCGACTCCACGAGGCTGAGCCTTCCCTTCATCACATGCAGTGTGGCGGATTCCCAAGACTCCTCGGGTGCGTCATCGAGGATCTTCCGTGCAGACTCGGCGGAGCCGTTAGCAAGCCAGAGTTGGCTGAGTCTCCCCCTTGCCTCTGCATCCCCTGGCTTGCCGGAGAGGTGCTCCTCTAGGACCTCAATCGCAGCATCTGTCCTCCCGTCGTTGTCGAGAATCTCTGATTCTAGAATCACCGTGTACTCCCCCAGTGCATTTGCCCTCCTGATGCACTTCAGGGCCCCCTTGGTCGACCCGCCGTCCGCAGCGACTAGTCGTGCCTTCAGCAGCCACGCCTGGCCGAATCCCTGGTCTCTCTCGATCGCGGCCTCCACCGACTCAAGAGCTGCCCTGAATTCCCCAAGTAGGAGCTGCTTGGCCGCCTTCTCGATCAAGGCCGGAGCGTTGTTCGAGTTGGTCGCTCCACCGGCGTCTGAGTCTCGTGCTCTCTGGGCGATTAGAGATAGTTCGCCCTCATCATCCGACGGTGTTGACTCGACCCCAAGGGCCTCTAGCCTCTTTCGGTTCCTGATGATTCTCTCGTCGTCCGTGCTATCCAGGAGGACCAGTTGCTCGTTGAGGGCCCCAATGTCATCTGGGACGATCGCTAGAAGGCGCTCGAGCGTCTGGTCCAAGGAGTCGAGGTCGCCGTTGCCCCTCTGAATCTCAGAGAGCGACCTGAGTGCTGACTCGTCTTCTGGGTCTAGGTCATTTGCCCTCTGGAAGCAATCTGCTGCCCAGTCGAATCTTTCGATGGAGTGGAAAAGCTCACCGACTTGTCGGTGCTCGGCTGCTGAAAGTTCGACGTCCTCGGCTTTCATCTCTGCCTCTGTGAGGATGGCGGGGAGCCTCTTGGAGAGTGGCCTTAGTCCTTGGACAATGCTGCGCTCGTCCTCCGGGCCGTCTTCCGGGTAGTGACTCAGGAGCGCTTTGACCGCATGACTGACGATAGCGCAGGACTCGCTGTTACTAACTGGAATTCCTTGGTTGAATAGGAGGGCCTCGGCGGCTTCCAGAGACTTGTGCACTCCGAGCAGGTCGTGAACCTCGGGAGCATCGGAAAGGATGGTGTCGACCCCCCTGGATAGTAGGTCCAATCTCTCTGAAGTCTCGTTCAGATTGCCCTTCATTGAGCCTAGTTTCAGGGCCAGTCTCTTCCTCTGCCTCAACACCGACTTGTGCCTAAACCATAGTGCTAGTAGGGTGATTGATAGAGCACCATAGAGAGTAAGTATCGCCATGGTGGTCTGTTGCATCGGTCCCAGCGGGCATGAGAGACTTTTGATGGCTTCTGCTATGCCTACCCTTCAGAGGGNCATTATTGGCGGGNTTTTCCACTGCCAGAAACGAGTCTNTGAAANTCACTCTAGGTCCTTAACAGAGTAGGCTTGCACTCCAAGCTTCAGGGATTGTGCCCCNACTGTCTTGCCGACTACTACGTTGATTCCTGCNCCGGAGGCTAGCTCGTGAATCCTATCGGTAACCTTGCCCGAGAAGACCAGTCCCTGTGCTCCATCGGAGTCCCCTAAGGCTGCCTCCAGGGCCTTGGCCCCCACTGGGTCGGATCCTGTTCCATCCGAGAGGACGATTACGGCATGATTGGCCTTTAGCCCGTCCATCATTGGCGCCCAGCCCTTGATCTCGTCTGGGGCCTCCAATGACGGCTTGCCCTTTCCGACTGCTTTGTCGTCGTCCTTCTGAATCGCGGTCTGTATCCGGGCGACCGCCTTCGAAGCGGCTTCCTTCTGTCCAAGGCACTTCGTCACTACCTTGCCCTCGAGATGCTCCACTTCCCTGCTCTGGGGGGCAAAGGCGACGTGCGTCAGGGACTTGCCCAGCGTTCCGCTGATTTCCATCAGCAGCAGCTTGCCTCCGCGGTCTCCATCCAGGAATGCGGTAACCGTCTTCTTCTTGGAAGCGAGTGCGGCCAATTCTGGCTTGATGCCCGACCCCATGGTGGCTATCGCGTTTTTTATCCCAAACTTCAGTAGGTTTCGGACGTCGTTCCTGCCTTCGACGATGATTATCGAATCCGAGTTTTTCACATTGGGCCCTGCGGTCATCTCCTCGAAGTCGACCTCGGTGTCCAATGTTAGTACTGCCTTGACTTCGTCGAGGATGTTCTTCGACTCGCCGGAGGCGGAGTTCACTATCTCCAGCAGAAGCTGCTTGGCCCTGTCGATGACGTGATCCCTCTTAGCGGATCTGATGTTCTCAATCTGCTTGACCTTGATCACTGCTTTGCATGGACCAATCCTGTCTATCGTCTCGAGCGCGGCGCCTATTACTGCGGTGCTGACTTGGTCTATCGAAGATGAGACTTCGATGTTCCCTTGTACGCGGCCCTTGTGGTTGTTCAAATTAACATCCACGTGGCCAATTCTTCCTGTTCTCTGGAGCTTCCTAAGTTGGAGCCCCTCTCCCAGGAGTCCTTCGGTCTGGCCGAATATGGCTCCGACGACGTCTTTGCGTGCTACGGTCCCATCGACTCTAATTGTTGCGTGTATTACGTATTTTCCTTCACTTGACATATTGTTCAATTCCTTTGCTCATCGGCCCCAAACGGGGGCCCAGCCCCCGTTTTCGCCATTTTGGCAGGGGGGGTTCGGATGGGCGCAGGGCGCCCGGGAGTGGCTGATTAGCAATCTGGCCGGCGCACGGGGCATTCATGAATGCTCCTGTTTCTCTTTGGGTGCTTTTTTTGCTAAGACCTAGTCGTTAAGGGCGGATGCCCCCCGTGGTGGGCATGGCAGCAGAGGGGTGGTCTGAGAATGACCGTTCGAGGGTTTTCTTGAACGCATCTAGGCTCGCGCTGAGAGACGGTCAGTTGTCTAACGGGGAGAAGAGGATTCTGGTGAAGCTCGCCCATGCATTGAGTCTTGAAGAGGATGAGCCGAAGAGGATCTATGATGCGATTCTGTCTGGAGACTGGGAGCAGATTAGCGGAGAAAAGATAGAGAAGAGCGAGATGAGGTTGGTCTACGGCCAGGTTCTCGAAGCCATGCTTATCCACACTGACAGATCCGATGACGTATTGGCACAAATAGCGTATCTAAGGAAGATGTTCCTAATCGAGGATGCCGAGCATCGGGCTATTGCGAGGAGCCTTGATCGGCAGCTAGAAGAAATCGTACATAGGTCCTTCATCGACGAATACAGAATGCGGCTAAATGACTCGGTGGACAGCCTTCGCGATATTTTCGATAGTGTCAAAATACTCTCTAGGAAGCAGTAGTTCAGATGAGTTCCGAGCGTATTCTGGATGAGTTCCTTGGAGAGCAGCCCAAGAGATTGCACAAATCTCATCGTAATCTAGCGAAAATCGTCAGGGAGGCGTACCCAATAGGGGTCCCAGCGATGATCATGAAGTCAAGCACTGATCGTCTCGGCAATTCTGCTGGGTATTCATTCCATCTTGGTACGCCCGATGAAATACTGAGGAGGGTCGCTTCTTGGCTGATTACCGAGGCGGGGGAGGAACAACGGGTCTTGTGGAAACTGATACCGCTTCTCTGGAAGAGACATGGCAGAGAGGACGTCGCACTCTCGGCGTTGCTACTGGCGAACTTGGATAGCGAGAGGGCCGGACTCGATCCTTGGGTCGTTCTAGCCTCCTCAATAAACTCCACTGAGCCGGCCGAAGCTCTGCTTCTCAGCATTGAGGAGGTTTTTCGTGCGGGTCATGAGAGGCCAAGTGACGAACTGCTGAAATCATGGTGTAACGGGCGTCTGGTGGAGTCTCACCTAGCTCTCATCTCGGCATTCGCAGCGATTAACTCCGATAGGGAGATCGGAGGCGATGTGGTCTCCCAACTCGTCATGGTGAAGGTGCCCGATGGAGATTCGCTTCTAGGCAGGATAAGAGACAGGGTGGCGTCTGCAATACCATAGCACTAATTCATCGGTAGCCCCTCTGGTGCTCATGGTCGAGAGGTTGCTTCCATCGGATGACCCGGTAGCAGAGGAAGTCCTGGAGTGGACAATAAAGAGGGATGCAGAGGACATTACCCAACTGATGGAGTGGCTTGCAGGGACCTCTGCGAGAAAGGATCGGGAGATGCTGATCAATAGGGCATTGGACCTAATGGAAGAGATTAATCACGCCTTGCGGCGATTGGACGAGTTGAGGTAGAGGATGCGTTCTCTGTTGCTAGCGGGAGGGAAGTCATCGCGGATGGGGCGCGATAAGGCACTAATCGAGATCGATGGTTCTGCTATGATAGAGAGGGCGGCAATATCTCTCGCTTCTGCCAACCTGGAGCCAATTAGGATTGCAGTCGCGCAACCCGAGGACGTTGAGGAATACGGCTCAGCAATCGGTCCGGATCTGGACATAGAGTGGGTTCTCGATTCGATGGCCCATTCGGGACCAATAGAGGCGATAGAAGAGGCACTTCTCGACCCGGAGTGCGAAGACGGGGTGCTTCAATTGGCCACAGTGGACTATCCCTGGGTCTCTTCGGATCTTTTCGTCTCTCTTCAAGACAGACTCGCTACTGATGACTGTCTAATCATGCCCCACGATGGAAAGAGAGGCCATCCCTTACTTTCTTTGATTCGTACCAGGGAAGTACTCGAGATTATCGAAGGCGACAGAAGGCCTCTCCGGGTGCAGTTCGCAGAAGCCAAGCACTCGCTTCTAATGGAGGACCCAGCGGCCCTCCAAAATGTGAATACTCCAGCAGACCTAGAGTGATATCTGACCGGTGCAGAGCAAATCGATCACCTCGGGATAGAGGGCGTGCTCGACTTGCTTGACCCTCTCCTGAAGGGAGGTCACATCATCATCATCCATCACTGGGACTTCCCTTTGAGCAAGGATGGGCCCGGTATCGACTCCCTCGTCGACCAAGTGCACTGTACATCCAGTTATCGGGACCCCTGCTGAGAGGACGTCTCGATGAGCATGAGCCCCTGGGAAATCTGGTAGCAATGAGGGATGTACGTTGACTATCCTACCCTCCCACTTCCCCACGAATGAAGGAGTTAGTATCCTCATATAGCCACTGAGAACTACCAGTTCCACGTCGGAGGACTGAAGGTGGCTTTCCACGGCTTCTTCATGTGCCAGACGACGATCTGGAGCAGGGAGGTCAATGGGCAATGGAATGCCCTTGGTCGCGATTCCCGCTTGCCTCCCGTGCTCGAGTCCTCGGGCGCCTTCGCTATCTGCCAGAACCAGCACTGTCTGGTGACAGCGGGGCTCTTCGGATTGGAATTTCAGTAGAGAGGCGAGTCCGGACCCCCCTCC
>PBNI01000011.1 GCA_002723045.1 Methanobacteriota archaeon
GTCTATCCACTCGTCTATGCTCATCAGGACCCCTGAGAGCGTGCTCGACTCCAGTGCCGCCTCCAACTCTTCCGCCGAGGCCCCGGCCGACTCAAGATCTCTCATCATCAGGTCCGTGATGGAGCTGGACTTGTCCTTCCTCGGGGGTTTGATGACGGGAAGACGCGGTTTTACCTTCGGATCGATTGTTATCCTGGAGCCGTTGTTGAGTCTGCCTTCGACAGATTGTGCCATTGCAGCGTGGAACTCCTCTTCGCAGTCCCAGCAGACGAACGAGAAATCGGTGGGGCTTTCCATGATGTTGCTTCCCCTTGGGTCCATCTCCTCCCCGCAGTGGGGGCAGGCATGGAGACATAGGACCGGTGCGATCTTCCTCCTGAAGTCTACGATATCCTGTGGGGTTCCGGAGAGTTCGAGCATTTCGTGATCCCTTGCGGCCTCTAGGCCTCGGGTCTCGAGTTGGTCTCTGATCTTTGATCGCTGCTCGTCCTTGGATTCGTCATCGAGGTTGTTCTCCAACTTGACAATCAGCTCGATGGTCTTGCCTAGCCTATTCATTACGAGTTTCTTGTTCCTGAAGTCCTCTACCCTTACGAGTCTCAGCTGTTCCTTCTTCTCCTGCAATTCTGCATAGATGTCTTTCTGCTCGCGCTTGAAGCGGGTCTCCTCAATCTTGTCGACCTTCTTCTTGTCGTCAGAAAGAACATCGGCAAGGAATCTCTGTCTACCTGAAGATCTCGGACCGGCCTTTACAGCATCAAGAACCGATTTTGCTACCTCTTTTTTGATGCCGAAGTTATTGATCAGAGTTTCAGAGTCCAACTTCTTGAGATCTCCAATCTTGATTCCTCCGTCAGCGAGAATCTGGGCGGTAGTCTCGTCGATTCCCCTCCTCAACAGAGCGAGATAGGTGTCCTTCTTTGCCACAAAATCCCTCCCTTTGGCTCAGGTAACATATCCACCTAGGCTGACCCTCGGAAGGGGGGGGCCTCTATCAAGTCGATGTCAAATTGTCCAGAATTACTATTCAGATGAGATTGCCGAAATGATCTTGATCCAGTCTAGTGGCTCTAGGTTCTCCGGTCTTAGATCAGCCCAACCGCCTCCCAACTCCAGGCGGTCGGAAGAAAGCAGATTGGATGTCGATTTCGCCCATCTGTCCCTGTGCCAACCGGATACCCTGGAGATTCTGGACGGTGTTTTTGAGAGCAGGTTCCTCATCTTCCTCCTCCTGTTCGAGAAGCAGTGCCTAGTGATTATTCTGAACAGCTGCCTGTTCGTCCCCTCTGCCTCCGGTCTGCTTGCCGGCTTTAGGACAACGAGTCTGGATTGCACGCGTGGGGATGGGCTGAATGAGCTTGGTGAGACCTTTCTGTCAAGGAAGACATCGAAGTCTAGCCACAAATTCAATCCCAGCGGACCGATGTCATACGGGGCGGATGACATCGCCATCCTATGGGCGAACTCCTCCTGTACGAGGAGGATGGAGAGTTGGATTGGCGTCGAAGAGTGGTATTTCGTGATTCTATCGAGTATCGGACTCGAGATCTGATAGGGCAGGTTCGAGATGACATGGGTAATTCCCTCTGGCCATATTCCTGAAACTGCATCTGCTTCCTGAAGGTCCAGAGATTGTGTACTTTCTCGGAATACCCTCCTCAAATGATCCACAGACTGTCTATCGATCTCTATCGCAGTTACATTGGACCCTCTGCGAAGCAGTGCCAGGGTCAGCGATCCCGGACCCGGTCCAACCTCTAGGACGTGTGAACTCCCCGAAAGCGGACAGTCGAACTCCTCGGAAAGACGAATTGACCGCTCTATTACCTCGTCATCTACGAGATAGTGCTGTCCGAGAGATTTGCTGGGGTTTACCCTATCCCTGAGGAGGTCGACAAGGAGGCGGGTGTCGAGCCCTTCCAACGTCTCCATGTCACTGCTCTGTGCGGACAAGCAAATCAAGTAAGCGGGGAGTTTGTGCGACATCCTCCATCTCCTTGACGTAGCGTTCTGCTAGGAGTCTAACTGACTCGATTCCACAAGCCTCGTCGACATCTTCGAATGCGTGCCATCCTGCAATGCCCCTCTTTTGGACCATCTGGATCGCCTTGGAGTTTCCAATCCCAGATAGCAGTTGGAACGAGTGGAATTTCAGGGACATTGGCCCTGCACTGTTGTAGAATGAGATGTGCCTTTCTGGGTCTGCTTCAATCGAGCTGGAAAGAGCCGGTATTAGCTCCTGCTGCGAGGTCCCGCTAAGATCCTTGAGCCTAACTTCCGAGAGGGAACCGATGCCTTCAACGGGAATTTCGACTGTCTCTCCTACGGAGATTCCTGCTATGTCGCTTACTCTAGCCCTCAGGAGATACAATGATGGTTCGCTGATGCATTGGATCTCATGGCCTATTGGTCTTCTTTCTTGTATGTCTAGAATCCTTAGTCTATCCTCTCCGTGGAATGGATCTTCGACCTCCTCGTCGGGGTCTTTGGCGTCCCTTGGCTGCATAATCTCCGACCTCCCAGAATGCTTCTCCCTCATGAATGAGTTGTTTGAAAGTGATTTCGTCACTATAGGACATGTTGCCGGATCACAGTGATGACGTCTTCTATTTCCGAGGTATCCATGGCGATCCTCTTACTAGCGATAATCACCCTTACATCAGAGACAGTTAGAGGCGAGAGCTCGGCTATCTTCGACGAAACCTCGGGGTATTGCTTCAATTTCTCATTATCCATCAAGGCGGAGAATAGTGCAGAGTAGACTTTTGGATCAGTCTTTATGTTGCCCTCAGGATGCCCGCTGGCGCTGGCCTTCCATTCTGCGTGTTGTAGTGCCATAGTTTGCTCGTAGGATATTTCTCCCCTTCTCTCGATAGCGTCCAGTAGCCTGTCTCTTACAGTAGCAAAGTCAACGAATTCTTTCTCGGTCATTTTCTCACCTACTCAATCGGCCTGAGATGTTCAGGGCGAGCGACTACAGTCTTCATCATATTGCCATCGGCGACTCTGATCACATACGCTCTTCCCTGAGAGCCCGTGATTTCCCCGGTCCTTCCCTGGAAGCGCCTGTGTGGCATGCCCTTCTGCTGCGCACCATCGAGCACGATAGCAACCTTGTCTCCTTCCTGATACGTATGCATCGACCTGCTGATAAACAGTCTCCTACGCTCCCTCTTGTCCTTCCTGAGGATGCTTCTAGTGCCCTGTCTAGTTCCCTTTGTCCTAGTGACCATACTCTCACTGCTCCATTATCGCGAATTCGGGCGACCTGTGGGGCGTTCTTAAGGACTCGGATGTCATTTTACCAATCATTCCGAGTGAATCTCGAGGACATCGAGCCAAATGACTTCGCAGTCAGTTCCTAGAACGCTTTGAACCGAAGGGGTGGTCCTTCCCTCATCGGAGTGCACCAGTTCCTTGACGTAGGTTCCTGCTTCACATCTCATGGTTAGTTCTACCTCGTCTCCTTCGAATCTTACTTTGTCGATAGAGGTGATTTTTCTCCTTCTTATCTTTGCGGCTCTCCTGTGAGATACCCTCTGTGGGGTTTCCTGGTCGATGACCTGGCCATCTAGAGAGAGGATTGACTGTTCTGCGGTTTCAATGTCAACTAGCCCCTCGGCTCTGAATCTAATCGTGTAGGTCTTCTCCGACCTAGACTGTTTTACCTCATTGACTTTCTTCCTTGTGCACCAAGTCAGGCTGTCGACCTCTACCTTGTCCAGAGCATTTTCTCTAACCAAATCGACTAGGTCCCCGACTGGGAGGTTCCTCTTTGACGGCTTCTTCACTTCCAAGACAAAGGGGCGACCTGAGCCGAGGCATCTGACATCTATGTCCTCCCTGCCCATTCCATGGAATGATGTGTCTTCTGCGCCCAGGACCTCCCTGATCGGCTCACCAATCAAATCTTGCACGGAATCGATGTATTGAAGCCCGGTTTCTTCACAAGAGTCGCATCCTTCAGCTCTGCCTCTGCAAGCCCTGCAGGGCCAACGTGTTTGCGGAATTCCGCGTGAGACTTTCCTATACCTGCCATAGAGGAATATCGGCCTCACATCTACGTCTACCCTTAGTGTCAGACCGTCAACAAGAACCATCACATCTGGCTTCTCCTTGACGAAGTCTACGTTCTTTTCGAGATTCCTGATTCTCTCGTGAATTGACTCGACGATGGCGCCTTTGAGATGGTACGAACCCGGTGCCCCGTACTTGCTTCTGATTCGGTCCTCCTCTTGTATGAGGTCCTTGGGCAGATGGATTCCAAATTGCATCGTAGAGAATTCTGTGTTGGAGAGGGTGTCAAACACTCTGTCTACGATATTGTCGATGTCTTCGAAGAGGTTCTCACATAGGGGGCAATAGTCCTGGATAATCTTTGACTTCAATTCAGCGTCCCTATGAAAGGCCTCTTCCCTGATTGCTGATCCGGAATTCTGACCTGATACCCTGGAGTGATGTCCTGAAATCCGAGCCAGACAATGATCGCAAACTCCGATCTTGATGACATGGGCTATTCCCAAAGGAGCGGGGCATGGGGGGGAGTCCCAATTCACTGTACTGCCTTCGAATTCCAAGTCATCCCCATCAAACCATATCTCCTCCGAGCTGTCTTCTTGTGACTCATTCTCCTCGGATTCTAGCTCGGAGGAGGCGTATCCTGCTGAGGCATAGAGTTGCCACTCATCCTCCTCTTCCAGTTTATCTCCAGCACCCTCCGGTTCCCTATCTTGCATGTAAATCACCGCCGAAACGCCGGGGAGGACCCTCTGCTTCGACAAGGCGCGGTATGGAATTGAGGATTTGATTCCTTCGTATTGGAGACTAAGCATCGGGAGTGCCGTGTAATTCGCAAACCTCTCTTAGATGTTTGAAGGAGTGGATGCCGCTTGAGCATCCAGTGGGCCATTCCAGTTGTATCCCATATCGTCCGACTGGAGTTGCCTTGGGCTTCTCGACCCTCAAACGCAATATCTCTTCTTCTAACTCCAGCCTTCTTTGCTCATTTTCCTGCCGTGGTTTGCATTTTGCGCATCGACAATTAGAGCGAATTTTCAGATAACTTATCCTGAATGAGTTCCCATCGGCAAATCTCATTATGCAATACTCATCGCTTCTCTCCAATTCGATCAGCAATTCTCTTGACATGCCAGTACCTCGTCAATAGGCCTAACAATGACGCCTCTATGATTGTATTTCAAATTGGAGTGGAAAAGAAATTGAGCCTTCCCAATCATGAGGAGGGCATGAGAGAAATCGGTGAGGTGATTTCTTTCTCTGACTGGCCTGATTTCAGGCCCAATATGACTCCCAGAGAAATCTTTCAGGAAGGAAGTTTCGGAGGATCTTACTGGAGNCCGATTTTCTCTTCGGTTNTTTCTGAGGACCTCAGTGATCAGCATCTGGAGTTTGAGGAGTGGTGGGATGGGATAGAGGAGAGCCTGCTCACTAGCAAGGAGTATGACAAGAACAGGAATCGATACAAGGTGAAGTGCGGAACTACTCTGGACATGTGGGAAGAAAAAGGATGGATAGTCGAGCAGGACCCCTACGGGTGGGTGCAATGGTACTGTAGATTCTACAAGGGCAGGAGATCTGAGGACGACTCCAGACAGGTCAGGAGGTGGAAGGCATTCACAGGCCCCAGGGGGAGATTCAGGAACCATCTGATTAACAGGATTATAGCAAAGGGTGGGGGCTATGACGAGGAGGCTATTAGCCCGGTTGTCAGGCAATCTCTACAGCACTGGGGCTACCGACTAACAAGAGAGGACTTCGAGGAAGCCGCGTTGGGCAAATGGAAATCCAGTCTGGGCTAGTAGGAAGGCTGATTTCAAACAACATATGAAATATGAATGATTAGGAGATTTGAGTATGTACCAATACAAGCACGAAACTGAGGTAGATGCCGATGCAGAGGCGACATTCGCTTGGTTCGAACACGAAGGATCCTTCCGCAGGCTGATGCCTCCATGGGAAGTGGCTGAAGAAGTCAGGGCCGATGACTCATTGGAAGTCGGTTCCCAGAGAGTGTTCAGGTTCCCAATGGGCCCAGTCAAGATGACTTGGGTAGCGGAGCATACCGGATACAGGCCGCCCCATTTCTTCTCCGACACCATGGTCAAGGGCCCATTCTGGTCGTGGAACCACGATCATCACCTCATCGAAGAAGGGGGTGTGACCAAGGTTGTAGACGAGGTCAGCTACCAAGTTCCATTCGGACCTCTGGGGAACCTGGCTGACAGGGTTCTGGGTGGGAGGTTAGTCAGAAGGCGACTATCTCAGATGTTCACAGCAAGGGAGCTGCGTCTCAAGAGAGACATGGCCCATCATTCGAAGTTCGCCGATTTGCCTCGGAGGAAGATACTGGTGGCCGGTTCATCGGGAATGATAGGCACCCAATTGGTTGCTTTCCTGGACACTGGGGGGCACGAGGTATGGAGGCTAGTCAGAAGGAGCCCCAAGGAAGGGAAGAAGGAGCTCTCCTGGGATCCAGACTCAGGAAAACTGGATACAGGAATTCTGGAGGGCTTTGATGCTATCATCCATCTCGGAGGAGAAGGGATCGGAGACAAGCGATGGAGTAAGAAGAGGAAAGGTGCCATCAGGAGCTCCAGGGTGGATAGCACGGCTCTACTTTCCGAAGCCATAGCCAAGATGAAAGAGAAGCCGGAGGCGTTTATCGTAGCCAGTGCGATTGGTTGGTACGGGGACCGTGGCGATGAGGAGCTGACCGAAGAGAGCGCGATCGGGGAGGGTTTCCTCCCGGAAGTCTGTTCCGATTGGGAGACTGCCTCTGCAGATGTACCCTCTGAAGTCAGGACTGTATACCTTAGGTCAGGCATTGTCCTCTCGGGAACTGGTGGCGCTCTGGGGAAGATGCTGCTTCCTTTCAAGATGGGAGCGGGGGGCCCAATGGGCAATGGTAAGCAGTGGATGTCTTGGATATCTCTTGACGATGAGATATATGCCATCCATCACCTGCTTATGGAAACCGGATCCGAAGGTGTGTACAATCTAACCGCTCCTAATCCAGTTAGGCAGAAGGGCTTCGCCAAGACGCTGGGCAGAGTTCTGAGAAGGCCAGCATTCGCCCCGTTGCCTGGATTCGTGATTAAGATCTTGTTCGGAGAGATGGGAGTGAAGCTGACGCTGGAAAGTCAGAAAGTGCTCCCTAACAGGCTGTTGGAGGAAGGGTACGAGTTCCTTCACCCGGAGCTGGAGCCAGCACTGCAGGATACTTTGGGTCTGTGGTGACTCACAGATATCTGATCCAGACAAGCTCCCACACGGGACAGATCGCGTGCTCCAACAATAGCTAACTTCGCTTTAGTCGAATCACGCAATACTGGTCAGAGGGTCCCTTTACCTCAAGATTAAAAAAAACGCACCCTTATCAGGATCTATGTGGGAATACAAAGTGGTAGGGCATTCCAATAACAAAAAACTGGAAGTAGAATTGAACAAACTGGGGAAAGAAGGATGGGAAGTCGTTGCCGGTGGTGTCGGCAGTTGGCCAAATTCTCAATTTGTCATGAAGAGACCCGTCTGACCACCACGCTACCCCTCAGCGTTAGTCGCTATTTCGTCTCTATATGCTAGTCCCAGAGCTGCTGGAGCTAGTACTAGGCTAGCGATGAGTGACAGGCCGATCATGATGGCGCAGAAGAGTCCGAAGGTGGAGAAGAAGCCCATCTCTGACTGGTTAATTATGGCAAATCCGGTGATGTCTGACATAGCAGATCCGAAGAGAGCGATGCCCGAAGCACCTCCTACTGCCTCTATCGACTTCATTGTGCTCATCCCCTTCTCCTTCTCCTCTCTGAAGCGTTCAATTATGTGGATAACGTAGTCTATCCCGACGCCTAGAGAAATTGCAGCGATAGAAACCGTAACCATGTTGAGTCCGTATCCCGCTATACCCACGATAGCGTACAACCACACAATCATCAAGAAAATTGGAGCGGTGGTTATCGTTGCCAGGATTAGTGGCCTTGTGCCCCAGAGAATGGAGAATAAGATGGCTAGGATTGAGAAAATAATGGCATAGTTTACACCTGCCAGAAAATAAGAAATTACTGACATCAAAGCCATATTGAGGGCTATTCTTGGTAGAACTTGCAGCGGTTCTCTACCGACATCCCTCAACCTTGTCGAAACAGGGGAGTCCTCCCGGAAACCCCACCAGAGTGCCGTGATGCAGAATACCAATCCTAGCAGGAGCGTGTCTTGAAGGTCGTCCTGCATGGAGTCTGCAGCAACGAATCGAATTACTGGTTCACCCGTTGGCATTGCCCAAGTTACTGGGTGATCTGGATCTTCAAATGCTGATTGCAAATCTCCTCTCTCTCGATTCGGGGTCACAGAGAGGTTCTGAATGGGAGATAGGTCCCCCTCCAACTGTCTCAGAGCCGGTTCGACGAGAGCGAATTGCTCGGGGCTTGAAATTCCGAACCGCAGTGAGGTTCTTGGGAATCTTGGTTCTTCACCCGATATTGTCAACCAGGGCCTTTGGAAATCTATCTCGCCCTCGACTTGAATGAACTCACCGACGATGCTGGTTGAGAGGGCGGGATACCCACCACTGGCTGGCACGCCCCTTGTCAACATGAATCCATAAAGGAATGACAGGCACTTGCTATCGTCAATAGAAGGGACTGAGATGAATTCCATATCCCTATTGGGAACTTGAAGAGTCTTGCAACCAACCCCTCCATCATTGGATCTGAAATCCCAACCTGCTTGTTCGAATGGTGTTTGGTTCCAGGCCATCGCACCCCTGGTGTACCAGAGCATCAAATCGATCCCGATTAGCTCAACTTCGCCATTGGGCATTCTGGAAATCTGATCCGGATCACCGGGTCCGTGGGAGTTCATATTTCTACGGAGCTCGTCAATCGCATCGAGGACTAGTGGGTTTGAGATATTGCCCTCTATCAAGATGTAAGCGGGTTCGCCTTCGTCGCTGAATCGCTCATTGATCAGGCCGACTCCGACTGCCAGGTCTGAATCTGCTTCAATGAAGTCCTCTACCTGGAAGTCACCCTCCAGAGACAGCATGATGGGAGTCGCCAGAGCCGTGATGAGGATGGAAACAATGACTACCACGGGAGCGAACCTTGCTGACTGGGCGGATACGAATGACAGCCAAGAGCTGGGTATCATGTGAATGATGTCCTTGGGCTCTTCGCCCAATTTGCCTCTTGACTCCAGCCATAGGTCGACATCGAGCCTGGCAAGAGGGACCCATAGCCCTGTGAGGAAGAAGGCGCAGAATACGCCAATTCCTGCTTCGATTCCGAACGATCTTAGTGCTGCTATACTTGATGTCATGTTGGCCATGAAGGCAACTATCGTGGTGACAGAAGTGAGCATGATGGCTAGTCCGACTTTGCTAATTGACTTGCGTACCGCCTGTTCTGAGTCTGCTCCCGACCTACGTTCCTCCTTGTATCTGTGAAGACTATGCAGGCTGTCGTCGATTTCTAGGGCTAAAATCAGAATTGGCAGTAGATTAGAGAACTGTGATCGGAAAATTACCTCATTCCCGGCCCACTTTCCAATGATGATTGCCCAACCGATCAACCCGTACATCCAGACCAAGGATAGTACCAGGCTAGTGGCGACTATCCCCACATCTGAGACTCTCCTTAGGCTTGCCCAGAGGAGTATCAAAATGGAAAATCCCATCAATACTATCAGAAACGCGCTGGAGATTAGTTCTCGGTTGATTTCGACGTTGATTGACTCGGCGAACATCAGTGAGACGATGGTCTCGTCGCTCTCCCTGAGATCCTCCTCCAGAGATAGGTAAAGCCACTCGACTGAGCACAGGGGTCGTCCGAGATCCTCCCTCTCCCTACAAACCTCAACCGAGTTCCGAACCGGATTCGTTTCCAAATCTAGACCATTCCACTCGTAACCGAACTCCGAGCTGGCATTCTTCCAAGTGAAGGTCCAGCCGTTCTGCTGCATCTTGTCTCTATCGAAGTTGATAATCATCCAAGCCGCTGATGCAGACCACCTCCCCCTTTCCCAGTTTTCAGAGATTAATGTGCCTTCATCGGAGAATTCATGGCCTACTGGGCCGACTACGGACCCCATCTCATCCGGCAGGAAAGCGCGATCGTTGGACAAGAATCTGAGGAATGCCCCATTGCTGTTATTTGCCATCCTATGGGCTGCCAAGTCTATGTGATCTTGTGTCACTTTCGGATCGTCGAAGGAGAGGCAATCCAATTCGCCACAGTCTGTCCAATTAGTTGGAGCCGGGTCAGTTGACGCATTTATGTCCAGAGTTGCAGCGAGCTTGTAAGGATTAATCCTAGGAGAGGTCAAAGACGACTCATTTGCCATGAAGGTCCTAAATTCGGTAGCCAGGTCTAGGATCCCAAATGCCGGATCTCCAGAAATCTCCGATGCCAGGGGCAGGTAGAATTCTGAAATCTCACTTTCCCTCATTGTAGTTGCATCTTGATCAATCTCCCTGAGGACAGTGAGATTCAGAATTCCCCCGTTGGGTTCCGAAATTCCTCCCTTGACACCGGTATAATCAGCAATCATCGTTACGTCTGAGTCCGGTTCACCGATGTACTCTGGATTTCTGACAAAGATTCCGAAGCCCCAGATGTTACCTGCTGCGGTGAATTCTTCTCTCAAGACCTGATTGGCATCTAGTTCTGGGGACTCCATATCATAGGACTCGATGTCAATTGGCTCGAAAGAAGCGATAATCCCGGGGATCATGAAAATTGAAACCACAATTAGGGCGAAGTGGACCTTCTTCCGGCGTGGTATCAAGTAGTCGGCTAGACTCTCAAAGTCTCTCACGGTCTAACGCAGGCAATTCGATATTTGACTGATTGTATCTGTTTACAAGCCACTCTCTTTCAGTGATTTCAGTACTTCTATCTGTGACTTGGTGAGTTTCTCTGGTTCGGCCAAGGTGAACTCTATGTCCAACGCACCGCCGGCGTGACCATGGCCCTGAAGACGTCTTCTATCGCCAATTCTAGTACCTCTCGGGACCTCTATTTGCAGCCTCTTACCGGATGGAGTCGAAATCCTCACTTTGCCCCCAAGGGCCAGCATTGTGTATGGGAGCCGTACTTCCTGGATTAAGCGGCCTTCTTCCCATCGACGGCCCTCTTCCGCATCTAGCCGGACAGTGATGAGTAGATCCCCAGAATCCCCCTCTGGGTGCTCATGTCCCATTCCCTTCAGACGAAGCAAGTGACCGTGCTCGGCCCCCTCTGGGACTTTGACCGTGAGGGTGCTTCCTTTCGTGATGACGCCGGTACCTTTGCACGTAGAACACCCTCTGGATGACCCGAAGCTGGAACCATTGCAATCCGAGCACCTCCTCATTCTTCGGTGGCTAAATTTGACTTCTGTCCCACTAATTGCTTGCTCTAGTGAAATGTCCAGACCAGCTTGGATATCTGCACCCTTGGAGGCCTCCGGCCTCGATCTGGGAGCCCTTCTAGTACCTCCAAATCCAGAGTCGAAGCCGGGGTTCTGTCTGCCTCTGCCACCCATAAATTGTGAGAAGATATCTCCAATATCCACCCCTCCAAACGGAGAGCGCTGCCTGCCGCCTTGGAACATCTCCTCCATTCTCCTCTGCTGATCGTGCTGGCTCCTGCCTTCGGCGGTCCCGATTGACTCATATGCCGATTGTATTGCCTTGAAGCGCTCTTCTGCTGCAGCATCACCGGGGTTCCTATCTGGATGGTATTGCCTTGCTAACTTGCGATATGACCTCTTAATCTCTGCATCTGAAGCATCCTTTGAGACTCCCAGCGTTCGATAGGGGTCTTCGGGCATAACAGCACTCCGGGAGGCATTGTCCTTCAACCTGATGAGAGGGATCGTAACCGGTGTTCTAATCATTGGCGTCTTACTGGGTGTTGCATGGGAGTCGGTTGGGCGGTCTTCAGAAACTACTCTGGACACGCAAAAGAGATACTAGGAGACGTGACAGACTACCCGCGTTTCTTCCTAATGCCTCCGTCTGCAATGGTGGAGGCATTGGATGATGGGACCAATGTCGTGACGCTGCTCGAGCCGGATGAACATATTGATCACGAGGTGGAGATGGTGTTCAGGCTGGGTGAAGGTCTTACTCCAGACAAGATGTGCGTCGGAATTGATACCACAAACAGAACTCGTCAAACAATGGCTAAGATTGAGGGTTGGCCATGGCTAGAGGGGAAGGGTTTCAGAGGTTCCGGGGTTCTAGGGACTTGGACTGATTGGAACGATGGGGAGATGGAGATCGGCCTCTCGGTCAATGGAGAAACCAAGCAATTGTCTTCAACCAGTCTAATGGTTCACTCCGTAGATTCTCTGCTTTCTCATCTCAATCGCTGGTACGACCTAGAGGAAGGTGACTTTGTCTGGACCGGAACTCCAAAGGGTGTCGGGCCGATGAGTCCCGGTGATGTCATTAATGCGTGGATGAAGAACTCTGGTGGGGAGACCATTAGCATACTTAATGCGGTATGCGAGTAGTTGGGATTAGGGGAGTTAGTATGGGCTCCGGAACCAGGAGATTCACAGATACTTGGCTGATAGATGACAGTGGTGTTGCTCACAGGGGAGACTTCCTGCTGCATCAAGATGGGTCCTTCTCAGATAGCAAGGGGGACGAAGATGTCATCGAGACCATCGATGGTTCGAATCGACTAGTGACTCGATCATTGCAGAACTGGCACACGCATCTCGGGATGATTCTCAATCGTGGAACGGGAGAGGGCTTGCCACTGATGGAGTGGCTTGAAACAGCGATTTTTCCTCTCGAGAAGCGGCTAACTAGTGAGCTTGTAGAAATCGGGACCAGAGCAGCCGCAGCAGAGATGATAGCAACTGGAACCACCTTCGCTTGTGACATGTACTACTACACACAGACCATTGGGGAAACCCTAGCAGAAACCGGAGTCAGGGCGACACTCTGCGGACCCATTACAGATGGGTTAACACCTAACTTCAAGCCTGGCTCAGGAGATGCATTGCGGCATATGGAGAGTCTGATTACCGGTCCTTCTCCGCGTGCCGGTAGGATCGAATATGGAGTTGGCACACACTCAGTTTATGTCTGTGAAGAAGAGATTCTACTCAAGGGTTCAGAACTAGCAAGAAAGACGAGTTCTATGTTGCACATCCATACATCTGAGACTAGGAAGGAAGTCTCTGACTGTCATGCCAAACACGGAATGTACCCCATCGAGTATCTTGACTCTCTTGACTACTTCCAGAATTCTGACGAGGGAGGGACGGTTTGTGCCCATTGCGGCTGGGTAACCAAGAAAGAAATGAGGATTCTGGCTGGGCACGGGGCTCATGCTGTCCACTGTCCGACCTCGAACCAGAAGTTGGCCTGTGGAGGGACTATGTCGTATCCTGCAATGAAGGATGCAGGGGTAGACGTGAGGCTTGGAACCGATGGGTCTGCAAGCAATAATTCACTGGATTTGAGGGCGGAGGCGAAGGCAGCTAGCCTTGTACAGAGGCATGATCACTGGGATGCTAGGATTCTCGACCCTGAGGAGACTTGGTCCCTAGCGACAAAGGGGTCCGAAGACTGGGTTACTTGGGATCTTTCTGATATCAGGATGAGGCCATGGGGCAGGGACGGCAGGAGGTTATTATCGAATCTAATTTACTCAGGGGCAAGTGTGCTTGACGTATTCGTGGAAGGGGAAGGAATTCGTAGAGACGGGGTTACCCTGACTTTGGATGAAGGAAAGGTCTCTCGGGATCTTGAGTCCTCTGTTGAGGAGTACTACAGCGAGTTGTAACTCATGGATGGAATAGGAAGGCGGCACCTAGAACAGCGTACGCCGACAATAGCATTGCACCCTCCAACCAGTTTGACTTTCCATCTGCTGCAATGGAATTGACAATCAGTACTCCTAGGAAGGCAGAGACTGTCTCAAGCATCCCGAACTCGAAGGTCAGTGGTACTTCTAACAACCATGCGAAGACAACCATTAGTGGGGCTACGAAAACTGCGATTTGGGTGGATGAGCCCATAGAAATTGCGAAGGAGAGGTCCATCTTGTCCTTGCCAGCTACTGTGACTGCGGTGAAGTGTTCAGCAGCGTTCCCGAATAGGGGGATGAGTATTACTCCGATGAAGAGGTGTGGAAGTCCAAAATCTTCAGCAGCGGATTCGACTGAATGTACCAGAATCTCGGCCATCCAAGAAACCAGAATCGTAGCCACCACCAGGAGGATAACTGCGTCTCTCTGAGTCATTTCAGGATTCTCATGATGAGTCCCGTCTGTTGCAAAAAGGTGGACGTGGGTCCGGAACTGGAAGTATAGAAACAGGCCGTACATCATCAGCAGGATTACTGCGGCGATATGGCTCAGATCCTGGAGTCTTGATGCCCCCACTTCTCCTCCGACGGTTGAGTGGAAAACCGTGGGAATCACGAGGACGATCATTGATAGAAGGAGGAGCGACCCGTTCGAGCTTACTTGTGTCTCTGAGTATCTCTGTTCTGAATGATGGATTCCGCCCCATACAAATGCTAGGCCCATGACCAACAATAGATTCCCTAGAATGCTTCCAATTAGGCTGGCTTGAACTAGGTGAATATAGAATGACTGGGCCTCTACATCAACGACCTTGGATGCTTCGAATATTAGTAGAGCGGCGATGATAAGTTCGGCGGCATTTCCGAAAGTAGCATTCAGAAGCCCCCCGAGTGACTCAGAAGTTCTCAGTGCGATCTCCTCAGTAGCTCGTCCCATTAGGAAGGCAAGAGGCATTATGGCAGCCAATGAGGAGAAGAAAGCCATGGAGGAATCGTGTTCTACATAATTGAAGTAGAGCGTAACTGGTATTGCAATAAGTAGGATGTTCAGCTTTGTTTCTCTGGGATCCATTGCTCTAATCCAACTCACCGATTCTGTCATGATTGGCCGTGCACAGTTTTCTAGGTCAATGTTACGCCTCGGCACGGAGCGTTCTTGTCGTATTTGCAACACGAGAAGGCATGGAGGGTGCATTCAGATTGGCAATTTCTGGTACCCCAGGGACTGGAAAGTCGACAGTTGCCTCCTTGCTTGGAGACTTGGGGTATCGTATTGAGACGGTGGAGAGTCTCGCCGAGGAGTTTGGATGCATAGAGGAGGTTGATCCTCGGGACGGAGCGAGGCCGATTGACGTAAAGAATCTCCAACAAAAACTCAAGAGCGCATGGGAAGGTATGCCAAATAAGACAACTGTCATCGATGGTCATCTTTCTCACCTGCTGGGAGTAGACTCAGTGGTCATTCTGAGATGTCGCCCGGAGGAGTTGCGAGAAAGGCTAGCAGGGAGGTCTTACCCGAATCAAAAAATCGATGAAAACGTCGACTGGGAGATTCTCGGCGGGCCATGGACAGAGATTGAGGATGGAAAGCCAATAATCGAGTTTGACACATCGTGTGAAAGGATAGAGTCCATAGTTGCAGCAATTCTCCAATGGGTATCAGATGACTTCAAGCCAAGAAGTCCTCGCAATCCGATTGACTGGGTAGGGAAAGGAGAGGTCTGAGATGTTCGAAAAAATGAGGGAGAGGTGGACTAAGGCAATCACTCCGTTAGTTCATAGAATGGAAGGTGTTGATCCCAGCACGCTGACCTGGGCAAGTCTTGCTCTATCTCTGTTGGCATTCTATCTGCTTATGGATGCAGGACGGAATACAGAGGGTGCGGTCTATATCATTGGAGGAGTGGTTATCGTCCTAATTGCAGGAGTTCTAGATGGTTTAGACGGGGCTCTTGCAAGGCATCAGGGAACTGATGGCCCATATGGGGACTTTCTTGATCACACCATTGACAGAATTGTGGATGTTGGAATCCTTGTGGCTATTGGAATGAATGCTGACTTCGTGAATAATCCCAGTTCAGGTTATATCGCTGGTCTTCTCACTCTATTCGGTTCTTACATGGGAACGCAAGCCCAATCTGTTGGACTAGGCAGAATCTACGGTGGATTCTCCAGAGCAGATAGGATGGTGTTGACTTTGGTTGCTCTAATCGTGACAGCATGGCAAGCACACGGAGGTGCTTCGGGAATCTCTATGGAAAGTTACCATTGGTTGGCGGATTGGGCATTATTGGGCAACAGTGAGTTGAATGGGATGACTTTCGCATTGGCTATTTCTGCTTGGGGCGGGGTGTACACATTCCTAGTTAGGTTCATCAAAACAAGGAATGGCTTGATTGCATAAGTGGAAACTCAGATTGGTGCTGAAAACCCACTTCTCTCTACTGTAGAGTGGGGCAATGGTTATCCTCTATTCAACTCGCCTGAGGAATATGAAGCACCTGATTGATAGAGTTCTAGAGCTTCAGGATGATGAGTCGCGGCCTCCAACTGTGCCTGAAGTCGAAGAAGTCCCGGATCTAGAAAATCTACTGAAGTCCCTTCAGCCGAAGATTAGAGTCTTTGGCTGTGGAGGGTGTGGATCCAATACAGTCGCCCGATTAGAGCATGAGGGATTGTTCGATGATGAATATGTCAAGGGGATGGCAGTAAACACAGATGCTCAGCATCTGTTGAGAGTGAATGTGGAGAACAAGGTCCTGATTGGTCGCTCCGCCCGAGGCAGGGGGGCGGGGGGTGACCCGGAGAAGGGAGAGCAAGCAGCATACGAGTCGGAACGAGTGCTGAAAACAGAGGTAGAGGAATGCGATCTAGCATTCATCACCGCGGGTCTCGGAGGTGGCACTGGGACAGGGAGTGCACACGTCGTAGCTAGACTCGCGAAGGCAGCAGAGGCACTGACGATTGCAGTTGTAAGTTACCCCTTCGTTTCCGAAGGGGCTGTGCGCAGACAGAATGCAGAATGGGGGCTTGAGAGGCTAAGGGAGGTCTGTGACACTGTCATTGTCCTTCCAAACGAAAGATTGCTAGAAGTTGAGGGAGTCAGGGACCTTCCCCTGGATGCAGCATTCAGAGTAGCGGATGAACTGCTGATGAGGAGTATTTCTGGAGTCTCGGAGATGATTGCCAAGGAAGGTGTAGTCAATCTTGACTTCCAGGATCTGCGATCGGTAATGGAGAACGGTGGTGGAGTGGCGATGATTGGCCTAGGTGAAGCGACTGTAGATGAGGGTGCAGAAAAGGCTACCATGGAAGCCCTGCAATCACCTCTTCTCGACATTGATATCTCCGATGCAAGGGGTGCTCTGGTGAATGTGGTCGGTGGGCCCGGTTTGACCCTCGGAGAAGCAGAGCAATGTGCAAAGATAATCCGAGAAAGCATCAACCCCTATGCCAGGATGATTTGGGGAGTGACCACGGATGACTCGATGGGCAGCGACATCAGGGTTCTTCTAGTTCTGACCGGAGTTAAGAGCGAGCAGATACATGGGGCTGCCCTCCATACTCAAATGAGGAACCTCAGAAACAGAACAGTAGAATTCGTTAGTTAGATTCTCCACAAATTGAAGAATGGAATTACTCTGTCTTCCCGTCGCCCTTAAATGGAATCTGTAGGTCGCCGTGATGCTTCTAGGTGATATCATGGCGGTTGAGAATTCCAAGGTAGGCCCTATTGAAGAGCTTGCTCAGTCCTGGCAGGACGAGATTGAAGGTCGTGTAAAGGGCCTTCAGACCGGTTCCTATGCCAGAATTCTGAAGATGGCGAAGAAGCCCTCCAAGCAAGAGTTCAGGCAGACTGTGATAGTTTGTGGGATTGGGATGTTTGTGTTGGGGGCGATTGGTTTCGTCATCCTAGCTCTGATGGTCAATGTTTTCCCTCCATTCTTCAAATGGCTGATAGGCTGAGGTGGTAAAAATGTCAGAAGCTTACACGGTGTATATCAGAAGCGGAGAGAGGGTTCTTCTGATGCAGCGATCGGATGAGGTTGCTGACTTCCCGGGCGCATGGGATGGAATCTATGGGGTCGGGGACCCCGGCGATCACGATTCTGTAGTATCAAGGATTTCGGAATGTACTGGTATTAGTCCTGAGAACATGAGTTTAGTTCGCTCTGGAATGGCCAGGGGTCTTGCCTATGGGAATCGTCTAAATGACGTGACTCCGATACTTTTTGTTACCGAGGAGACGGAAATAAGCCCGGGCGGGTTGTACAAGAATAGCGAATGGGTTGACCCTGGGAAGGTTCAGGACAAAGACTACGCTACCCCCCAACTAAAGGAAATGTACGGGGATGTCGCTTCTTACCTATACATACTCAAGACTTCGATTGGACAAGAGCAAAACGTAGCTGGTGAAATCAGGGCTAGGTTGTCAGGAACTGGTTCTCTGAAGGATATTCAAGACAAGATTTTCGGGGTACTCAGCCCGCATTACATGAAGGGATTCGTCTTCATCGAGGCCACTGCCATGCACCATGTTCAGAAGTTGATAGGTCGCGTTGGAGTAGGGGTGACACCTCTAAAGAACTGCAGCAAGGTGTTGGATGGGGAAGCGCCTCTAGAAGATGTGCTTCCATACCTAGAGCCAAAGGCGGCTACTTCTGGAATTGAGGAGGGGTGCATAGTCGAGATCTCAGGTGGTGCATTCAGAGGACAGGCGGCAAGAGTAACCAGAGTCGCCGAATCAAAGGAAGAAGTCACTGTCGAATTGTTCGAAGCCGCAGTACCGGTTGCGCTCACAGTTAGGGCCGATCAAGTCAGAGTCACTCAAAGGGTGGAGTGAACGCGAAAATCGTCCTTTTTCAGTTTACATCATTATCAAATAGGGAGAGCAAGTCGGCGAGTTCCGCGATAAGAGGTCATTTTCATGTCAGCACGAAATGAAACACCCCACAAAGTCATTCAAACACTGGGTAAGAAGAAGTGCAACGGATCATGGGAAGAATCCGTCGAGAATCTGACAATGGATCAGGTCAAGGAAATAGCAGAGGGTCAGAAAGACCGTCTGACTGGGAAGTCAATTTACGCACGCTGCAGGGAAGTAATGGGAACATGCGTTTCTATGCGAGTTAAAGTGGAAGGAATGGAGCCCAAGGTGGCTCTGAACGCAATGAGCGAGGGGGAGTTTAGCGAACATTTCAGCTAGATTCGCCACGAATTGCGGGAGAGGCATGAGCCTCGTGAACCGCAGAGGTGGGAAAAATGAGAGAAAATCTGCAAACTGCGATTCAACAGGCACTAGAGGAGGCCCCGGAAAGGGGTTTCGTAGAGTCGATCGAGATTTCTTTCACAATCAAGGATGTTGATCTAAAGATTCCAACAAATAGAATTCAGGAAGAGATTAGGCTTCCATCTGGCAGAGGTAAGCCGGTCAAGATAGCCATGTTCGCTGGAGGTGAGATGGCTGCCAAGGCCAAGGCAGGAGGTCTAGAAGTAATTGATCCATCAACAATTGAAGATCTTGGGGGGGATCGTCAAAAGGCCAGGAAGATGGCCAAGCATTACGATTTCTTCCTCTCGGAGATTCCACATATGGGGACGGTCGGTAGATTCCTGGGTGGCGTATTGGGGCCAAGGGGGAAGATGCCGCGTCCGGTGCCTCCGACTCTGGATCCATCTGCTCTCGCGTCAGGTCTCAAGGACACAGCAATTGTCCGTTCTAGGGACAGAGTAACTTTCCATACGGCATTGGGCTCGAGAGAGCAAGGCATCGATGACTTAACCTCCAACGCTGTAGCCATTTGGGAAAGAGTCACCGGGAAGCTTGAGAGGGGTTCTGGGAACATTCGATCTTGCTTTGTCAAGACATCCATGGGACCTTCCATTAGAGTGGAGGTGATCTTGTGATTCCAAAGGTATCAGGATGGAAGAAGGATAGTGTGTCCGAGTTGACGGAGATCTTCAGCAGTGATGGAGTGGTGGCTGTCGTCGATGTCTCTGGTGTCCCTGCCAGCAATATGATCGATATGCGAAACACCTTGAGGGAGAGGATGAGCATCACCATGGCCAAGAAGACATTGGTGAGGATTGCTTGGTCCGAGGCTGGTAGACCGAAAGACGACATAGAAGCACTTCTGGAAGGGGCGCATCAACCATGTATTGTTTACAGTGACTCGATGAATGCATTCGAAATCTTTGGAGAGTTGGAGAAGACACGTCAAGGTAGACCAGCCAAGGCTGGTGAGTCCTTTCCTAACGAAGTTACAATTCCTGCGGGACCCACAGAGTTTGGACCTGGGCCAATCGTAGGAGAGTTCAACGCAGTGGGAATTCCAGCTAAGATTGACAAGGGTAAAGTAGCTATCCAGAAAGATACAACCTTCTCAGAGGGAGATGAGATTTCTGCTGATCTGGGGATAATGCTAGCAAAGTTAGGAATAAATCCAATTGAGATTGGGCTAATCCTGACAGGAGCAATCGAGGGAGGTCACTTTTTCCAGTCGTCTGATCTTGACCTTGACACAGATGGCTTGAGGAACGACATAGTGAGTGCTACTTCGGGTGCCTTCAATCTGGCTTGCAACGTTAGGTGGTTCTCGTCCACCACAACTCCAACTCTAATCTCAAAGGCTTCTTCGGAGGCTCTTTCGGTTGCCTTGGAAGCCGGCGTTGTCAACGACGCGACCGCTGCGACCATACTGTTACAAGCACAATCACGTGCTCTGTCCCTAGCTGGACAATTAGATTCCTCAGCTCTTGATGAAGAGTTACAGGCTGCTCTAGGAGCAGCATCACAGAGTGCTGAAGTCGCCCCCTCCGAGGCGGCAGATACGGAAGATGCCGACGAGGCTGGAGCCGAAGAGGAAGAGGAGGAAGAGGATGCAGGGTTCGGTGGACTCGGCGATCTCTTCGGATGAAAAAAAGGTGAATGAAATGGAATATGTATATGCTGCAATGTTGTTGCATTCTGCAGAAAAGGACATCGATGACAAAGCCATCAGCTCAGTGCTGAAGGCTGCTGGAGTCGAGGCTGATGGGGGCCGAGTAAAGGCCCTAGTCGCCTCTCTAGGCTCCGTCGACATCGATGAGGCCATGGCGACCGCGGTCGCCGCCCCAGTGGCTTCGGCTGCTCCTTCTGCTTCTTCCGGTGGAGCTGCCTCCGAGGCTGCTCCAGCTCAGGAAGAGGCTGCTGAGGAGCCCGAGGAAGAGGCGGGCGGCTTCGAAGGTCTTGGCTCCCTATTCGGCTGATGCAAAAATTGGAACGAATGAACCAAGCCGCTATGGGCGAGGGCCTCGAGGGTGGTCTGAGACCAATGGAGCGGATGCTTGAGATTCCAGTTAGCATTTTGCCCACTGAAGCAATCAGGGCAATGCGGATCGTCGGCGAAAGTCGAGGATGGGAGATGGGTCGCTTTGAGGAGACCACGTTAGTACAAAGATGGGCAATAATTGTGCCAATCGCAAAACGAGCAAGGGTACTAGGACTGAAGGTTTTGGCTGGGGAAGCCGAAGGTCTTGCCATCCGGACTTGGAGTTATGTGCCTGGTTCTTCCGGAAGGATGTCTTTTGTAACCTTCAGGATACCAGAGTTATTTGATGGCGAGAAGTGGGAGGAGTTTTTACTCGAGTGGTCTAGAATGCTTCCGAGATGCCCTTGGAAGTGGACCTTCATGGAGAGGTCGGTAATCGGTTATCTTCTTCCAGAATTTAGAAATTCGCGAAAGTCGTTCTCCAAGGAAGGGTTGGACATAGGTAATTGGGAAGGCTCACAGGATTAATGATTGCAGATTATGGAGTCAGATAGAGAGAGCATTTGAAATGGTGCTCTGAGAGCGAAGGGTGAAACGGCCATGGACTTCCAAGACCTGGTAGACACCCCTCAGAAGGTAAAGACGTTAGCAGGGACTCTGGTTTTCCTAGTTGCATTCCCCGTCTACTTCGAAGTCCTCCCATCCCTGATAGACGATGACATCTCAGGAGGGGGTTCCTCAGGACTTTCTGGTTCACTCACCGTTAGCTTCGAAGAAAGTACGACGTCACTGGATGAATCAGTAACCCTTGGTGATGGTGATAGTCACGATTCTTTCTTCGACCTAATGACTGAGTCGGCATTAAGCATCGGATATGTGGAGTTGGAAGTTTCTTGCTTCGATAATGATGACCCAGGGCCGGGTTTCACAGACACTGTGGAAGGGGTCAGCGACCTCATTGATGTCGAGGGGTACGACTCGGGGCACGTGGAAGATCAGAGTGCCGATGGAAGTTGCTCGGGCGGGGGGAATGGAGGCTTTTCCATACGTTGGGACATTACTCCGAATTACACTGGAGAAGACTACACTGAGGAGGACTTGAATGAGAATGAGATTAGACAGTTGTGGGATTCTGAAGGGAGGGGCATGGGGTCATGGATTGCTACGATCACAGCTTCGATAGAAGCAGCCCCAGTTGCAGGTGGCTTCATAGACAGCGATGAGGACTTCGATATCACTTGGACCGCTGTTTTCTTTGAGGTGAGTATTGAGGCTGCAAGTAGCTAGGTCTTTGCCTGGATGCTGACCACATCCCCGTCAACTAGTTCGTGTTCTGCTCCAATCACTCTTCCAGTTCTAGCGTCAATCGCCCTAACGAATCCCTCTCCAAGGTCGGAGTGAACCTCGAATGCCAGTCCCTTTGCAGTAGTGCCCCTTTGAATCAGAATTGCATCTGGAAGAGGCTTGCCATCCCCATCGACCCAGTGAGTCTCGTCCTGAACTGGATATGCGACGATTCTGGATAGTTGGCCAAACACCACCTCCGAGAGCAGGCCGACCAAACCTCCGCCATCCCATGAAGACAGGGCGGTGGAAATCGAAGAGAGTGCATCCCTCTGCTGCTCGGATAGGCTCTCCTGGCCTTTTGCAGTCAGCTCAAATTCTGAATCGCCCAACTGATAGGAGATCATTCCAGAGGATGAGGCCCGGCGAAGGGCGAGTTCGGCCTCGGCACTGGTGAAGATGATGGTTCCCCCGTTCGACTCTACTTCGGCCTCTAACTCGGGTCCGAAATGCTCGATGTTGTCTGCCTTGTTTGCAGCCACTGAGATTGGGAACATTGACTTCCTAATCGCAGAAGACAGAGTTCTGAGCTCTTCGTGACCCCAAGACGCTGGGTCTGAAGAAGACGGCAGTTGCCTCTCTACCGATGAAAATCCTACAGAGACGTGGTGTTCAGTTGCTCCAATTCCTGTCAGCCTCTCGAGTATGTGTTCGCGAATCGCCCTGACTCCTTCTGCTTGCGCCTTTCTGGAGACTCGGTCCCATCCGTTCTCCACTATCCCCAGAATCCATGAGTCTAGCTCGCCGATGAGGAAACGGTGCTCTTCGATTGGTTTGGAGCCTCCTGAACCGACTGGGTTCCCCTCCAGATCTGTTGAACCAGACACGTCGACCACCTGGATTAGAGCATCACATCTTGAGAGGTCGGAGAGGAACTGATTCCCTCTCCCTCTACCCTCGTGGGCCCCGGGCACCAAACCTGCTACATCGATGAGGGTTACCGGAACCATGCGCTTGAACCCGGAGCATGACCCTGAATTGGGGCTGCAGATGCTGCCCTTCCTGGGATCTTCGTCATAAGTGGATTCGAGTCTTCCAGAGGACTCCCTACGCTCCCTTAGGCTGGAGCAAGCGCACCTCTCTGGCAATGGAATCCAAGTCACCCCCACATTGGGATCGATGGTCGTAAATGGGTAGTTTGCAATGTCAACAGGCATTTGTGTTAGTGCGGAGAATGCGGTTGACTTCCCGACGTTCGGCTTTCCAACGATGCCTATCCTCATGCTATCCCAGAGGTGGCAGGACCTATGGACACATTGACTATGTGGTCGGTTCACAGCTCAGTAGGGCTACCCGGCATATCGGTGCTGGATTCGGGGACTACCACTGTGTCTAGTTTTCCTTCCCTCTGTGCTAGTATTTTCCTCACTGTCGTCTCCTTGGTTAGCTTGTAGGGGCTGGATATTGAGGTTGAAGATGGGTTTGGCCCTTCAGTTGCCAAACTGCCCCTGAATGACCCACTGATTATATTCAGTGAATGGTAAATCGAGCCTAGAACGGCCCCATAGAAGAGGACGGACCCCAAAACTCTGATGCGGCTGGACATTGAGTTCTCCTCCTCAACAGCAGCTTCGAGGAGGGCCATGTCAGAGAAGTCCGCCATCATCGTGAAGATCAGTCCGGAGAATGCTCCCCCTGCCATCAGCCAGAAGGCCCATCTAGAGCGATTGACTGAGAGGACATTTCGTCCAGAGACCTCGGGGAAGATGGATAATGCTGCTCCAAGGGATGCGGGGACGAAGACCACCCACATACCCATCAAAACGAGTGAAGTGTGTATTCCTGTGAGCTCATTGGTCCCAGTAAGGTGATCTGTGAGCACGAAAAGACCCCCGATGGATATTGGGACGGCCATGAAGGCTGCCAGATTGATCTCTGGCATTCCGGGGGAGTCGGGGTTCTCTATGAATACGTCATCCCCCCTCATCGTCGCCAATACATTGGCAGAGAGAGCGATGATTGGGATTAGGGAGAGAGCCAGAAGGAATGATCCGGCTACGATGTCGTTCCTCGAGGGTTCGAACATTGCGGCATCGATTCCAAGGAAGTCGGAGGCGATTTCACCTTCAATGAGCCCTAATGGATTGATTGTGAAGAATGCTCCAACCATGGTCACCGCTGCCAGTGACCTAGACCAAAGCGGATTGCCGCTCCCCCTAGAGGCGCCATACAGAATCGCACCCGACATCATCAGGAAGAGTGAGGTAGGCCCATGGATCCGAGTGGCTAGCCACTGTCCTGTGCCTGAATCCAGAGAACCGGTGATTGCCAGGGCTACTATGGAGACGGGGGCTGAAATCATTCCAATGATCATCATCCATCCCGGAAGTGGCATCTTCTTTGTCCTGGAAGCTGCTGTTAGAAGCATGTTGACAATGACGGCAATGAGGGCTAGACTAGTTAGGAGGGTCGCGAGTGGCATTATCTTGATGCCCGCAATCTCCGGCTTGTTCGCTGCAACGAACATCACGATTACTGCTAGGGTCCAGACGAAAGACATCAGTGTGGCATTCTTCTCGGTTGCCAGAGTCGTACCTCCGAGCTCGGGGACGATGTGCATTGAAGAGCCGATGAGGAGCATGCCGACTGAGCCGTAAGCGGCAACGAGGAAACCGGATGTAAGGAGGGAAGTGGAAGCAGGGTTTAGCCCCCACGACGAAAGGCTGTGAAGTGCCTCAGGATCATGTGAGAGCCATAGACCACAGAAGGTGATCACGGATGCAGGGATTAGCCAAAGCGCGCCCTGGATAATCCACGAAGTGGCGGCAGACCCTTTCTTCCCTTCGACGAAGTCTATTGGGGGCCCAAGGGCTTTCTCCAGCATGAACATGCTCATGCTCTTTGAAACGTCGGTGAAAACCCATATCCCTCTATTGACCATTACGAAAACGACGAGAATTGCTAACCAGAATGCGGCCATGGATGTAATTATTCCCATATTTTCACCTCACTCGCTGGTTGCCTCGGTTAGCATTGTAGCCAATATTGCGAAGACGCCAATCATCGCTCCTAGGATGAAGAACCAAATGCCAGAGTCGAAGACGCCATCAAAAACTGGAAGAACCGAGGAAATAACCGGAAGTTCGCTGCTTGGGAACAATATCCCATAAAGTATCAGGAACACCATGGTGGAGACAAAACCCATCACCAGCATTACCCATGAAGAAGACGGTTCTCCTTCTCCTTGAAGGAACTCTCCAATCAAAGTGGACCTGTCATCGGACAATCAATCACCCCGGAATTGTATAATTCCGACTCTACCACCGGAGATTTGCCCTTAAGCATTGGGCGGATACAGTGTGTCAATTGGTTCAAGGAGCACGAACTAGGTCCGTCGGATTTCCACGTCTAAATGTCCCACAACCTAGTGTTACGGGAAGGCTGAGGTCGTTGTCCAACTCTGCCTTCCAGTGTGCCTCGCATGAGCATCCCAGGTGGTCGAACTCAACGGTGTCCCCAGAGACCGAGTATCTCTCTATCGCTGCTACTACCTCTGAGTCACAAGAACCGCAATTGTGAGCACCGCGAATCTTCCCCCCTGCGGTCGGGTGTACGATTATTCTACAATTGGCGTCATCGAGTTCTTCATGGGCACGTTTGATCATCTCCACCAAAGACCAGAGCCATGGTGTTCTGTATTCTTTATTCCTGAAAAGTCTGTCAACTATCGTTTTCTTCTGAATATTCATCGGGTTTACAGAGACTTCATCTGAGTACGGTGCAACGTCAATCAGCCATGAAGTAGTGTGTGTAAGTGCATCTCCCTCTGACATGAATGGTGGTTTGAATAAGAGGTATGTCTTCACGCGCAAGTCATTATCCCTGAGCATTTCAACCGCCTTGTGCCACTGTTTGGTCGTGAATCCCTTGTTGACATGGAACCTCAGGACACTGTCATCGTAAGCCTCCAAGCCGATTGCAACAGTGCAGCCCGGATGTCGGGCAGCGACCCATTCAATCTTCTCTGGTGTGCACATCTGCGCCTGGGCCTCGACAACTAAATGAAGGCCCATCTCCGCAGTCTCCTTCAGAACTGCCTCCTGCCATTCTGGTGGGTTCTCCCGATCTTCGAAGAATGTACCAGATGTGTACACCTTGATCATCTGACACCCTTCGAACTGGTTGGTTGATTTCTTTGCATATTCCCATTGTGAGAACATGTCTTCGGCGGAAACGTCATCCCTAACATCATTGAAGTAGCCGCAGAATGTGCATCCTGACTTCCACCACCAAGCACAACCCTTGGATCTTAGAATGACTGTTGCGGCAGTGCATGGGGTGCCGTCTGGGAGATTTTCTGGAGTCTTGTACACCGTTACTGGTCTACTGGCATCCCATGATTCTCTGAATGAGATTGACTCTGGGGTATTCTCCGGTGCCTTGACGAGGTGGTGGATCTTCACCGCCTTGGAGTCATCGCCCAATATGCCGCAAGAGTTCGCCATGTTATGCGCTCTACTCTTTGCACTTGAATTGGCATGCTTCTCGTAGTGTTTTCTCACTAGATGTATTGGAATACACTAAACCCCTGCAATATATCCGAGAGAAAGGTTGTCATGAGTTTTGGAACGATAGATGGAATGAGCGATGAGAGAAACAAGTCTCTGAGAGGGTGGTATTGGTATGATTGGGCAAACCAGGCTTTCGCTCTAACCGTACTGACGGTCCTAGTACCTCAGCTAATGTCTAGCATGTTCGAATTAGCGACCGGTGGAGGCACCGAAGTAGGCAGCATGGTAGTTACTGGAGACACCTTCTACGCCATTGTTCTAGGGGCAGCGAGTCTATTCGTAGCTATCGTAAGCCCAGTAATCGGAGCAATTGCTGACAGGATGCCGATAAAGAAGAAGATTCTCTGGGCTTACACAATAGTAGGAGTGATATTCACCGGGATGATGGGGGTAGCGCCGCATCTCGGTTCAGGATCTGATTACAAGTTTCTCGCATTCTGCCTAGTAATTGGGAACATAGGATTCTCTGGTGGGAATGTGATTTACTATGCATTCATGCCATACCTCGCTGAGAAGGCACAAATGGATCATGTATCTAGTTGGGGGACTGCATACGGTTTTTTCGGCGGGTCTACAATCCTGATCGTGCACCTCATCGTCGGAGAGACTGGTTTCTTCGGGATGTCTACAAAATGGAGCCCGTGGGTTCTAAGCTTCGTATTCATGACTACAGCAATGTGGTGGCTGGGTTTTGGAATGGCTCTCTTCAGAAATACTCCAGAGCCTGAGATTCCCAGGCCCAAGCAGTATGATTCGCTCAAGGATGCGGTGTTTGATGGAATGAGGGAAGTTAGGAAGACATTCGGAGAAGTCAGGAAATTCAAGATTCTGGCTATATACCTGCTTTCCTTCCTTCTGTTCTTCGATGGAATCAACACAATTGGAGGAATGGCATCAGCCTTTGGAGACTCTGTTCTGAGGATCAATCCGTCAATGAATTTCGTTTTGCTTCTTATGGTGAATATCACAGCCATTCCGGCAACTGTGGTGGGGGGTAAACTTGCAGACAGGTTTGGGACAAAGAGAGTCCTTAGTTGGTCACTCGGCGTATATGCAGTCGTGGCAATCCTTGCAGTTGGTTTCGCTCCTCTAGAATTGGAGGATGACCATGAGAGGTACGACTTCCAGTATGACTTCGATGAGCAAAGTGGGGAGTACGGTTTGACCGTGCTATACGAAAAGGACGGTAGTGTCAAGGGATGGGTCAGCAAAGCAGGGGATGGAGATCAGACATTCAGAGACGCCTTCTTCGAATTCATGATCCTATCATCTACCGATAGCGACAGATGGGGGGACGATGATGTCGTCATGGAATACCTGACTGTCGAGCAGGCCAGTGGTTTGGTTGGCAAGATGAGTGATGTTAGCGACCACAGATTCTCCTTCTCATTCAGAGGAGGGGACTTGGATGGAAGCAGGTCGGTTGGAGACGAGCACCCGACAATTATCGAGGGGGACTTGGTAGACTGGTGGCCAAATCTCCTGAGAGACAACTTGTGGAAGCCGCTTAACTTCGGGGTTAGCCTCCAGTGGGTTCTACTTGGAATGATGGTTGGCGTCGTCATGGGGACCGCATCTGCTCAAGCCCGGAGTTTGATGGTATTCATGACTCCGAAGTCCAGAGTGAGCGAGTTCTTCGGTTTCTTCGGGTTCATCATGAAGGCTGCAGCTGTATTCGGCCCAATAGTGTATGCAATTAGCGCTGCAACAATGGGCAGTAGGATGGCAGTAGTCAGCGTCTTGGTGGTAATCCTGATCGGATGGTCTCTTTTCCCTCTGATTGACGTGGAAGAGGGCATCAGAGTCGCAAAACAGGAAGACATCGATGCGGGTTTCGTTTCCGAGGAGGAATAGGGTGAAGTCCTTCGTAGTGGTTCAGAATGTCCTCTCGGTCATTGTGATGATTCTGTTTGGTGTCTTGTTCGGCTTGGCGATGTTGCCCTCCTATTTCCTATTCTTGGAGATAGGAGAAATCACGAACGGTAAGAGCGAGCTTGTAGAGGCTGCGGGTTTCTGCATTAGTCTCGGACTCGGCTACATATTGTGGGGAGTTGTACTAATATTGATTTGCGGAACTATGGGGGGTATTTTCAGAATCAGGAAAGAGGAGGGGAGATATCCACTAAGGTCCTTCATTACCATCCAGTGGGCCTTCTCGTTGGTTTCACACAGAGTGGCCCAGATGTTCCTGGGCCTAGTGATTCCTTCGTTCCTAGCAACGATGTACTACAGAATGATGGGGGCGAGAATCGGAAGCGGAGTGCAACTTAATTCGGTGAGGATTAACGATGCCTCAATGCTATCGATCGGGGATGGTGTTGTTGTCGGTGGTGATGCGACGATCAACGGGCATCTAGTGGAGAGCGGGGAGATAGTCCTAGCACCTGTCAGGATCGGGGACGGGGCCCTCATAGGCGGGGGCAGCATAGTTCAACCCGGTTGCACGATTGGCAAGGGCTCGGTTGTCGCGACAAGGGCAGTCCTTCCCAAGTGGACCGATGTTCCCGATGGTGAAGTCTGGGGTGGGATACCTGCTAGATTCATCAAGAAGGTCGGGGAGTGAGGAACTACTCATTCTCAGATGCCGAATCTTCCGGCTCTTGTTCCTCATCGTCTGAGGACATCTCCTTTATTTCCTCGATGACGGCCTGCTTCTGTGCTTGGAATGATTCCTGCTTGGAGTGGATATCCTTGGCTGTGGCGATCGCCCTGTCTATCATGTCGTGACGCGTCTGGATTGCTTCATTGAGGTCCTCGAAGAGTTGCATGTGCTGGACATACCAATCATCCCTAGCAGCTAGCTCGGATTGTGCAGCTTGGTTCGACTCGTCGATTTCCTCTGCAACAGTGAGTACCTGCCCGAGCCTTGCCTTCTCCCTTTCAAGCAGCTCCTCGGTCTTGTCGAGTTTGCTCTCCAAGTATGGGATCTTCGTGTTAGCCTTGGCTAGATCGACTTCCATCTCGTCCTTCTGCCTCCTTAGGTTTGAGAGGAGGTTGTTGATGCCTTCCTTCTCGGTCTCCTTATCGATGAGCTCCCTATTGAGGGTCTCCACCTGGGCCTTCATCTCGCTGATATCGGCCTCTTGTGCCTGATAGGCGACCAAGAGCTTGTCCAGAGCCTCCTTGTCCTTTGCAGCCTGCTGCTCTAGTTCTTGGATAGTCGGCTGAGGGTCTGCTCCGGCTGAGTCGTCTTGGCCCATCATCCTCCATGGTGCGCAGGTGACCCCGATATAACCCCGGCGGCACTTAGGTCGGGGAGAAACGGCTAATCATGGGTTTCCACAGATAGCTGAGATTGTTGCTGAAAGGACTACAGTCAGCCTCTTCGAAGATGGGATGTGCAATTTCTCGTCGGGCCCATGCGCGTTGTTCCCGGGCCCGGAAGTGCCTGTGCAGAGGAACATGGCTTCCGGGTACTTTCCCTGCATCATCGCCATGAATGGAATGGTCCCCCCGGTCCAAGTTGCCAATGGTGGGAGACCAGTAAGATCCTTTGAAGCGTCGTGGATTGCATCCGAGACGGTTCCATCGAGGGAAGGGGCGTGGAATCCATCTGCGCATGAGTCTGGGGTGAAGGTGACCTCGGCACCGTATGGCGGGTCTTCCTCCAGGATCTTCTTCGCGCAGGCTATTGCAACCTCCGAATCGACACCCGGTGGTATCCTGAAGCTCAGTTTTAGATCGGTGTTTGTTCGTAGGACGTTCCCCGCGACCTGGACCGATGGCATCCCATCAGCACCTATTATGGAGAGGGTTGGCTCCCAGTTCATTGCCACAATCATGTCCTCGGTTGTCTCTGACGCCTGCCTGAGCGAATCAACGGTGGGGAACTGCTCCCAGATGCTGTTTCCCACTACCTCTCTGAGAGCAATGGCCTTGTCCCTCACCTCTTGGGGGATTTCGACATGCATCTCGGGCACCAGTACCCGCCCGGTGGCGGAGTCTTCGACTCTGTCCAGGAGGATCCGCTGGATCCTGAACGAAGAGGGGATAGAACCGCCTGAGTTTCCGGAGTGGATTCCCTCGTGGGACACCTTCACCGAAAGCGTTCCCGAAACCAGGCCCCTTAGAGCCTCGGTCATCCATACATGATCGTAATCCGGGCCTCCGCTGTCCAAGACGACGATCATATCCGGATCTCCTAACTGGTCAGTCAGTTCCTCCAAGTATGGCGGGAGGTCGAATGACCCGGATTCCTCGCAGGTCTCGATTATGAGAGTGCAACGTGGGTGCGGCACCCCGGCCTCTTGCAGGAGTCGGATCGAGGTGGCGCATAGATACCCCCCATAGCCATCGTCAACGGAGCCGCGGCCGTACAGCCATGGATCCCTCCTGACGGCTCTTAGAGGGTGGAGCCCCTCTGACCACAACTCTGGTTTCGACGGCTGCTTGTCGAGGTGGGAGTAGAATATCACCTCGCCGGAGCCGGTTCCTTCGATAGTGACCAGGAGCACTGGTGATAGGTCTCCGATCCTATGCGTCTCGTATGACATCCCGGAGATTCCCTGCTCGTCTAGCCATTTGCAGAATAGCTCGATGGTGGCGTCTAACTCCCCTAGACCGGCCCAATCGGGCTCAAAAAGAGGGGAAAGGGCCTTTATCTCGATAAAATCAGATAGGCTTGGAAGGATCGATTGCTCCCAAATCTCATCACTTCTATCCATCAAATTTCCCAGGTCCAGCGCCATGACCCCTACCCGGGGCGTTCACTCATGGACTCTTCTACTGAGTAATATCAGACGATGAGCAGATCTTGCACTTCTGTTTGGAGGTCCTCTGGAATTTCTCGATCTCTGAGATGGGGAAATCCGACGCGAGGGACATTCTTGCAGTTCTTGACAGCGTCTCCGTCAAGTCCGCCTTCGCCTCTTCGAGTAGTGCTTGTGGGTATTCGACCAATCTCCCAGTGACTCCGACCAGGATGGCTGGAGGTAGTACCTGCCTGCTTGGGAGGCCCTCGTTTGACCTGTCGGATTCGGATTCCTCCAGGGCTTGGTGGTACAGTGCCATTTGCAACCTGTGCTTGCGTAGCAGCTCCTCCTCCTCCTCGCAGACAGGCCCTTTTGTTTCATCCCCAAGGGCCTCCAATAACCCGCTTTGAGACTGGTCTATGAGGCAGTGGGCATCGGTTGTCTTTAGGTCTACAGCCCTGATTGTCGGCTTTCCGTTCACGTTGCTCGTGCAGAGGACGAGGTCGATCACCCCCCTCATGTCTATGGTGGTGGAGTCGATTTTGACGAGGTCCTCGTCTCCGTCTGGTGCCCACTTGCTCCTCCTGACGGCTTCGAAGGAAACGGGCATGGAGACATGGAATGGCATCTCAGTCCTGAGGCCCTCCACGCGCATTCCGTCCAACTCGGTTCCGTGTATCATCTCGCCCAGCTTCCCTTCCGAGACTCTCTGGGCCATTATCGCGGTGGCCTGTGCTACCTTCTCGGCATCGGCATCGGCTGGTAGGAGTTCGGAGAAGACGGTCCTGTGTACTTCTGAATCCGTAATCTTGTCCTCTGTCTTGGTGGTCCATGAAGAAGGCAACGGGGCACTGGGGCCATTTGCCCCGGGACCGGGGTTCCCGATTCCTATCTCAATAATCCTATGGAAGACGTTGCCGAATGTCGCAGGGTCCACAGATAGCACGGGCTGCGTCGTTCCGACGGTCCCGCTTCTGTTCAGTATCGAATCTGGTTCTACTCCTGCCCTCACCTCGAGCCAGTGGCATCTGGGGCATTCGAAGTAGGAGGGGAGTTTGCTTGGCTTCACACGGACTCTAGTCGAGGACTCGATTCTTGCAGGGGGCGGTTTTGGCAGATCTAGTGTTTGTTTCCGACGGGAGGCGTGGTCGATTGACTCTATTCTCTGGATCGGGGTCATGATCTCGCCTCTGCCTTCGTTTGTAAATGAGAAGCATTCGGGATGATGGAGCATGGTCATGCCCGTCTTGCCGCTCCCGCCGAGGAATGCTGCCTCAAGCAGACTCCCCGGATCGACGATCCTGCTTCCTCCGTTTGTCAAGATTGGTTCCGATGTGCCTTCCGATGGGTCGAGCCAGGGTGACTCTAGTTCCCCTCTCCTCCATGATCCCATTCGCAATGATTCGAGCCACATTTGCCCTAATTGTGGAGCGGATTTGTCATAGGTCCACGGGAACGCGATGCCCTCGTCTTCCAGCCATTGGGTCCCCCTAGGGGAGCCAGCGATAATGATCTTCTCTTCTGCCCTAGTTGCGGCGACGTAGAGGAGCCTCCTTGCTTCGGCATTCTTCCTAGCCCTGTGGAGGAGGGAGACGTGCTCCCATATCGCTGATCTGGGGGTTTTTCCCTCTGCAGGCCATGGGTTCGGGTGGCCTGCGAACATCTCCGGGCTGACGATAAGTCTGCTGTTCTGTTCGTTCCTCATGTTTGTCTGCCTGGGGGAGAAGAGGTCGGCTAGGATGACAATCTTGGCCTCGAGTCCCTTCGAGCTGTGGATCGTCATTACTTTGACTGCATTCGCTGGGGGGATCGTGGATGCCTCGATGGCGTGTGAGCTGCTCTCCCTCAGGTCTCGGAGCCTGTCGGAGAGTACGATAGGATCGCCTCCGACCTCTGCGGTAAGCGTCCTGATCAGGTCGACGAACTGTTCCGCGTCCTGCCTTGAGGCTTGATCGGGGTATGCGACGAGGAGGTCTGACCGGTCAATGGTGTCATCGAGGAGCTCTACTAGGCTGGAAGAGGTTAGTTCGCACCATCTCGATACCAATGACCTCTGTCTATCATTGGAGCATTTCGATAGCAGCCTGGAGAGCAAGTCCTCCCCCTTCTCCGAGTTGGAAAGGAAGTCGTTCAGTTGGGTGTCGGTCATCCCGAAAAGAGGCGAACGGGCCACCCATGCTGCGTTGTGCCTTGATCCTGGCCTAGCGACGAATTGGACTAGGCCCTCCAGAGCAGCGGCAGCTGGGCGTTCCAACAATCCTCCTTCGCGGTCGACCTGTGCCGGGACTCCTAGATCATGCAGATGCCTGATGATGACGTCCCTTAGATTGACTCTGTTTGGCAGGAGAATTGTGATTTCTTCGGGCCTTACTGCGTCTTCAGGTTTGACTTCTATCCATGAGTTATCGGCGGACATCACCCTTACCGGGCTCCCCTCGATGAGGCTTCTCACTCTAAGTGCGATGAGCATGGCTTGCCTCTCCAACCGGTCCAACGAGCCAGGTCCGAACGGATCTAGATGGGTCCGCAGATCTGTGTCGGGATCGGTGGATCCATCGGAGTCGGGTGGGCATATCCACTCGATCGAGCCTGGATTATTCCGCTTCTCTGGGAAAGAGTGGAGAGTCTGTGACGAGGCATAGAAATCCCCCCTTGAGATTAGCCTGTGCCTATCCGAGAAGACGTCCTCCCACCATTCGTTCATCACGTCCAGGAGGCCGCCTTCGGAGCGGTAGTTCACCTGCAGAGGAACCATGCCCTCCTTGCGTGCACTGACCTCATTCCCAGACGGGGCCGGTAGGTCCCAGTCGGTTGAGTCGAATGGGATCCAAGGAGATAGGTCCCTTCCTCCCCTTTGCATGTACTCCGATGCGGTCGCAATTTTGGATTTGTGATCATTCCTCGGGTCCCTGCTATGGGACTCCTTCCTGAGGGTCGGTTTTCTGGTAAGCTCCGGTACGCTGGAGAACTCATGCACGTTGATGGACCTTAGTGACTTGGCGAAATCCAGGAATCCGGTGACCTCTGCCTGTCTGAAGGCATAGATGCTCTGCTTTACGTCTCCAACGTAACACACGGTGGGTTCCCAGGGGGTGTCTGGCTTGGGAGGGTCTCCTTCTCTGGCCTCCCTCGGGCCCCAGAGCCTGGATAGTAGCCTCCATTGAAGTGGGGAGTTGTCCTGAGCCTCGTCGATGATGAAGGCCCGGTACCTCCTTCTGATTTCTTCGAGGAGGTGCCTCCGGCTCTCGAGGTCTGTTCGGATGGCTCCCAACTTGGATGCCCAGGCTCCGGCCGATTCTACATCTAGCTCGAGTTTGGATAATGCATCCATTGCCCTGGAGATGTGATCATCCCTCCATGGGCTGCCAGGGCTTATTGAGTCTAGTTCCCTCTGGACCGAGGGGTGGTAGAAAGTCCTGCAGACATCTGGGCAATTTGCCAGTAGCAGGTCTCCCGCGAGTCTCTGTATGTCTTCGAAGTCGTGGACCTCATCTCGCTGCTTCAGATTCTTCATCACCCCCTGGAATCCCAGATGGAGGAGATGTAGGTCTCGTAGGTTCTGTATCTCGGCGGACAAAGAAAAGTGGCGGTTCTTCTTAGGGTTGTCCAGCCTCTCGGGGATTTCGATGGGGAGAGCACGGGATGGCCGTTCCCAGCCAGGGGGCACCTCGGGGGGAGTGGACTCGTCCAGTATGATTGCGGTTCTTACGAAGTGAAGCATCATGCTTCCCAGATCATCTGACCAGATTCGCTGCAGTTCCGAGGTTTTCGACTTCATCGTGGATGTGTAGGTGTTTTTCCGGGTCTTGTCCTTTATGTCGGCATAACTCCGCACCCCTGCTGGCCATGAGTCGGATGGGAACTTCAGTCTCGGGAAGAATTTCATCTCCTTCCCCATTAGTGTCGATTGGCTGACGATGCAGGTCAGAACGTGCCCCATCCAGCAAAGCTTGTCCCATTCACCTGAAGGGGGCCCGTTCCTGTCTAGTTCGTCCAGTGATGCCATCCGAGTCTCGGAGGACCAACCGGCGGCTGAGGGGGACTGGAGTGATTCCTTGATTGCCTCGCAGATTTCTGACACAATCGAGTGAAGTCTCTGAGACTGGTTGGATATCTCCTCTTTGCCGACAGAGGACATGATCGTAGATAGCAGCCTGTTCGGGTCGAATGAGCCCGTTTCATCCATAATCTTGCGAGAGGACTCCTCGACAAAGACTGCCTTGCCCACTAGTGTTCTGAGCACTCTGGCTGCTGATGTCCTACCGGAATAGTGACGAGCGACCCGGTCCCTCGCGGAGAGGACTTCCGAAGCGATGTGGGCCGGAATTCCAGCATCCACCGCCTCTCCGATTCGATTCCTCTCGCTGGCGAGTCTCCAGATGGTCCTGAGTGCGGTCTCGATCAATACCGCTCTTGATGCGTCAGACACATTCTCCCTGCTCAGTGCGTCTCCGAGCTTTCCACGGTATGGGGAAACCAACTGGGATAGGAAGGAGTCGATCGTGCCGATTGGCGCGTCTTCCAGGAGAGTGAGTAACTGCTCCACGAATCCTTCGCTCTTCACCCTAGGGTCGAACCTATGCTTTCCGTCATCGCCCAGCGGGCCTGGCCTAATTCTCGAGATTGCGCTTCGAAGTCGATCTTTCATCTCGTCCGCTGCCCTGTTTGTGAAGGTGAGGAGGACTACTTCGCCTGGCAGCAGCCCGTCCCATTCTTCGAGGTTGATTCTCTCCGATGCGGGGGCTGTGATCACCCCCCCTCCGGTGCTGGAAGGCCTTGCTGGCTTGGGTAGAATCCTGGTTGCCCGTTGATCCGTGGCGAGGTAGTGCTCTATGACTCGGTCGACTATGGTGCTGGTCTTACCTGTGCCAGCACCTGCGTCGATGACGATGTGCGAGTCGAGATTCAGAGCCAGGCGCTGGGCCGTGTTTAGCCGGATCAGAATGACCCCTCCATCCTGACGTTGCAAGTTTCTCTAACCGGACAGTATCCGCAAACCGCTGCTGATGGCGTTGGATGGACCTTTCCCGAGTTTGCGTTGGAGGCCACCTTTAGGGCTACTGAGAGTCTCTGTGCCATCCACGACCTGAAGTGATCGCTCTGGGTTCTCTCGTCCTCGTCTCCGAATCTGTGTGTTGTCCTTGTGATTGATGACCTCGTCCCGATATTGAGTTCCTTCTGCGACTCCGAGTATTGAGAAGAGATCTCCAGAAGGTGGTCGGAGTTGTGTCCGAACACGGATATCCCTGCTGCGAGGACCAGGTCACCGGGGTGTGCCTCTTCCCACGCACGGGCATAAACTGCCAATTGCAGTTCTTCGAGTAGGCCCTTGTAATGCCGATTCCTGGGAAGGGGTGATTCGGAGGTCTTGATGTCCCTGATGGCGATTATTCTCTTCGGCCGCCAACCCGTGCCATGGACTCTGATTGGTGCGACGCTGTCGTCCCCGTCATTGTCAACCCACTTCCCAGACTCCTGGTCGATGGGGAGGAGGTCTACTCGATCTACCCATCCCCTGACCTTGATCGGTTCGGTATCGGAGTGACCAGAGAGTTCACCTGGGATTGATATTTCCACGTTCTTTGAGCCTTCCTTGCCAATCATCCACTCTATGGAAATGGGAGTCGAGTCGTCTATCTGTAATTCTGCTGAAACGATGCTTCCAATCCTGCCAGCAGGGGGGGTTGGAGAAGGGTCTGCGAGCCAGCTGCTCCAGTCCTGTCTGGACATGCCTGTCAACGACCTCAGCCGCTGTGTGGAGACAGCGTCTGACCTCTCCAGCCAAGGGGCCCTGGAATCCAGCGACTCCAGGGCGATCATCATCACCTCGTTGGGATGCAAGCCTGATTTGCCGACACTAGGATGTCCCGATTGGCCGTCGAAGATTCGTTCCTCGCTAGTTGGGAAATCCAGGATCTTTGCGATGATGTCGTGATGGACATTGTGGAGCAGTTCGCCGAAAGTCCTGCTGTCTATGTCCTCGCCTTGCAATTCTTCCCTGCCTGCATCGAGTTCCCTCGAGAGCCAACCCATCCTGGGGCACCTCAGCCATGTCTGGAGTCTGGTTGGAGACCAAACGGGGATATCCGGTGATACCTCGCCCGTGTGACCGTGTCTGGAATCGCTCACCGATTCGCTGGTCGGGGAGGGGTTTAGTGGTCTCGGGTCTATCGAGAGGGATGGTTTTCCCCCGGATAGCCCCCCCACAACTGGCCACCTAGGGTTGTTTCTTGGATTTTCGACCCCGGGGGGGTTCTTTCCGTGGAATTTTAGCCCCTCGAGGGAGAATATGTGCTCTCTAGCGTCTTCGGGCAGATACCCATCTTCACCGGCGATTGAGGGTTGTCTTCTTTCGCGGTCCCTCTGGACATGGGGGTCGGTTGGAATCGATACCGCGCTAGGGTTGATTGGGGGAGTGGACGGTTCGCGTGACGCCCTGATTCTCAGTCCGTCGTCCTGTCTGGCATCCCTAGGTGAGGAGAATTCCGTGGAGAATCTGTAATCCGCCTCATCGATTCCCTCTAAATCGGATTCTCGGGCCCATTCCCTAATCGGTGCGGATGGTGGGGCTGTTTCATCCATGCTCGGATCAAGGATGATCACTTCTGGTGAGGAATGCAAGATATGCTGTAGGCTGTGTCTGGCGTCCCTGACCGGGGAATCGGGACTGAGAATGCCTAGGGAATGGCGTTCCTCATCGCCTAGGAACGGCGTTTTGGGAACTCTTAGGTCCCATGAGGCGCTGGAGAGGTTCGCCAGAACCATCAGATCGGCCGTGCAACCAAGGGCGTCGCTCGGACTTAGCACTGAGACGTTTCCGGAGAAGTTCGGGCCGCCCATGACTGCAGACGATTGCTCGGCTAGTGAAATTAGTTCGTCCACCCAATCGGACCCAAGGGTTGGCCCCCCCTGTCCCGATCTCCGCTGCATCTCCCTCAGGACCTCCCGGTCGCTAACCAGTGCGTGAACTGCTGCGGCAGGGGAGAGGCCCTGCCCCCGGTATAGTTGCATCTCAGAATCGAGGTCGATTAGGGACAGGGTGTTATTCAGCCATCCATCTCCGTCCAAAGCGATATCCGGCAGTGGGAGTTGGGAGCCTGTGTAGCACCCAATCGGCTGCCCTAGGTCCCGTACCAGTTCCCTATCCGGCCCCCTGAGGATGGGGTATAGGGAATTGGCCAAGCAGAGCAGCCACCATTGTGCCGCTTCCTTTGATGGCCCATCCCTCTCATCGGAAGGGGGTCGCGATAGAGTCTCGACCCACTTGAGTAGAGCCCCTGGGCCTCCAAGGACGTGTTCATTCCTTGCTAGTTTTGTGAGCAGTTCGGAGTCGGCGGAAGGGGAAATCCCGGAATCGGTTGGGTGCTCGGAAGAAATCTCGAACGGAGTGATGGACCTCTGCAGGGAAAGCGCCCTCAGGTTCTCTAGCGAGAATGCATCGGGTCCGTGAGCAAGGCTTGCTAGTCGCAATACCCAGTGTCCAATGGGGTGGGTCGAGGGGGGCCCTCTCCCCCTCTCCAAGCAAATTCCGATTGATCCAAGGGCCTGCTCCCACTTGTGTCTGTTCTTCTCGATAGCCGGATCGATGATGATTATCTCCGAGTCCCCCCTAGTGAGCCGCTCTGAGACCAGTCTTGTCGTGACGTCGAAAGAGTGGGCCTCCCTGCTGAGAAGGATCCGTGTGACTGCCGGTGGAACTGGCTCTGCAGAAGACCTGCCACTAGGAACCCAGATCGGGAGGTCGTGAGGATCCCTGATGGGGTGCTCATCGACGAGGAGGTTTCCATGGTGTCCGAGCCGGAAATTTCCAGGATGGGCAAGCTGGTGGATTGGGCTGTGCCTTGAGAGTGATAGGAGCATCTCGGTATGGGATCGGCATATGATTGGGGAGTGGTCAAGCATGATTATCCCGTCTATATCGGAGATGGTGAAAGGAGTGGCACCTCCCTCCAATGAGTCGATGATTCGGCTAACGGCCAAATCCTGGTGTGTGAATCGCAGTTTCTCCTCTAGGCGTTCGATTACTCTTCTGAAAGTCGTCATCCCGGGCCCTTGCCACCTACTAACCGCGATCTCCCTGGAAAGCTGGTAGTGTAGTTCGGCAAGAGCCTCTGTCTTCCCTTTCCCCCACCTCATGTCCGGTAGTGGGTTGATGAGAGGAAATCCCAGTCTTGCTGCTTCATTCCTGCATTCGCTGTGAATTATGGACAAAAGCGGACCGTCGTTGGACAGGACTCGAGGCATCCTGAGGTCCGCGACCAGAGATGAAATGAGAGACTCTATTGTGTGATGCAGAGTACGATCCACGGCTCCTCGGAGGTCTAATGAAGAGAGTAGTTGCATTCTGGATTTCTCTGTTGGATATATCACCAGGACCCTTCCGTGAATATCAGGGTCTGTGCTTTGAACGCCCAAAGACTGGCGCCTGATCTGCTCCTTGAGCCATTCTGGCATTGGCCCTCTTGGGACCCTCTCGCTGGTCACACAATGTTCCCTTGTCGCCAACACGTCATCTCCGAGCATTACCCATGGTCGGGGGTGGTTATTCAACCCAACTGTTGGCACTCATTGCAATAGCTCGGAATCCCTTTGGCGTCTGGGTACCAAAGCGGCTAGCATGCATAGGAGAGTGGCGACTCCCGGGGCTGGAAGAGAATTCTCGCCATTGGGGCCTCCATGGGATTCCCAGTCAACGACCATGACTACGGACATGTCATCTCCGTCCCATGGTTCAGGAGGCGCGAAGGCGATTGAGCCTTCGTGGCCATCACCAATGTTCACTGCTTCGTGGAGCACGTGGCTGTAGTTCACCTTGCCGTTACTCCCCTCTGGGTAGTGTGCATTATGCTCCACGAACATAAGCCAGCTGTTTACTTCCCATGGAAAATCTGCCTCGGACCAGAGGCTGATATCCCACTGGAAAGAGTAGTCTACGATCTCTCCAGTATGATTCTCGGACTGATTGTTTACTGGCAGAGTTACAGAAGCGGACACTTCTAGTGAAATTGACCCATTGGTTGCAAAGGGGTGGCTAGAGCCCAACGCCAGTGCGGTTGAATAGTCGGTAAGCAGGCTGTTGGATTTGGTGCTTATTCCGGTGTACATCCTCTCTCCGTCGAAGACATTGCTAGGAGCGGACCTTTCTGTTCCGGGGATCTTGATCACTCCTCCCTCAGATGACGTCACTGACCTCTCAGTGGAAAGAAGCGATCCCGCACCATAGGTTTCGACCCATCGAGAATCGGTCGAGTTGCTTCCGAAGGGGTCCAGGGTCTCGTAGAGGTGCCTGTGATAGTGAATTCTGGTAACTTCAAGGTCTGCGGTAGCATCGTCAAGGGCCTGTTCGGTCTTGACGCAGTTGGAACACCAAGTCGCTGTGTAGACCTCAACTATTCTGGGCATATCCAGTATGCCAGATGTGGATACCGCGTAGGTGGTATTTGATAGGTCGATGGATAACCCCCCGATGGTCCCAGATAGCATCCCTGACTCGTCAGAAATCCTGGCATCGTCCCAGAGGCTGCCAGTTGAAGCGGAAGCTTGTATTGGCATTACGATGAGTGCTATCAAAACTAGTGCGGATAGTCGCCTCATGTTCATCTCGAGGTGGGGGAGTTATTGAACGGTTACGGATTATTGTGATTGCTCGAAGGCCTCTATGGCCCTGACTATGTCCTCGTCAGTGATGTGAAGGTGTGCCACGGCCCTGACTATGGAGTCTGTTTCCTCGCTCACATCCACTCCTCTGCTAGCAAGCCTGCTGGCCACCTCCTTCGCGCTGTCTTCATTGCACTGAACGTAGACCATGTTGGATTGGACTGCCCCCAGTTCCACTGAAAACGAGTTCATTCTGCTGATCGCTTCTGCGAGCCTGGATGCCCGGATGTGGTCCTCGGAGAGTCGGTCAATGTTGTTCTCCAAAGCATAGATCCCTGCAGCGGCTAGTATCCCCGACTGTCTCATACCGCCTCCAAAGGTCTTCCTCCACCAGCGAGACTTGGAGATGGTTTCTAGGTCCCCGACCAGAACTGAGCCCACAGGGGCCCCTAGGCCCTTTGACAGGCAAATGGATACCGTGTCGAAGCCTCGGACCATCCTTTCGGGATCGACCCCGCTGCCGATCACCGCATTGAACAGACGTGCCCCGTCCAAGTGTGTTCTACAGTCGTTTTCATGGGCTACTTGGCATATCTCGTCAAGTGTTTTCTGCTCGTAAATCGAGCCGCCCCCAACGTTGGCGGTATTCTCTGCGCATACTAGCTTACAATCCGGAAAGTGGTAGTTGCTCCCCGCAGTTTTCCTGATAGCTTGCTGTACGCCGGCGGGCGTCATCTGCCCCCAGTCTCCGTCAACCAGAGAAATGGAGCAACCCGCCAGAGATGCATATGCTCCTGATTCCCACAGGTAGATGTGGCTATTGCGATGTGTGAGAATCTCATCGCCGTGGTTAGTTTGCGACTTTATTGCAATGTTGTTCGACATGGTTCCAGAGGGGACGAAGACGGCTGCATCTTTTCCCAGCATTCCTGCGACCGTGTTTTCGAGTTGAATTACCGTGGGATCGTCGCCCCAGACATCGTCCCCGACCGCGGCTTTTGCCATAGCCTCCCTCATTGGCGGCGTCGGCTGGGTGACTGTGTCGCTGCGTAGGTCTACTCGGTCCCCGGGATAGTCCCTCATGGGACTCGCTGGAGGGGCGTTTCACATAACTGGTGTGTCTACAGGTAGTGTTACTTCGAGATCAAGTCCTCTGTTGACATGTACTTCCTTCGACCATCGCCATCGTCGGATTCCTTCTTGTTTGAGATGTAGAGGATGGATATGGTCCCGAGAACGATAGCAGGTACCCCGAACATCAGTATAGTCATCCAGATCGGCCTCTCAATGTCGATGCATCCAGTCTGCCCGCTAAGTTCCTGCTCGGTACCGGAT
>PBNI01000012.1 GCA_002723045.1 Methanobacteriota archaeon
CATGCTCGCTCCCCACCCTAGCGGGGCATGTTCAGAAACTAGTGACAATGTACTGGGGGCTGAGTTCAGAGTCCGCCACGTAAACTCAAACGATGGAACCGTAGAGGGACTTGACCTATTGGACAAACCTGCATTCACAATCCAATTCCACCCCGAGGCTTGCCCGGGTCCTCATGACGCTTCTCCACTATTCGACAGGTTCCAGAAAATGGTTGCAGAACATCTCGCTAGTCCGGAGGCTGAACTAGTAAGCAAGGAAGGCGGTTCCTGATGCCTCGCCGTGATGACTTGAAGAGAATCCTCATACTTGGCAGCGGCCCTATTCGTATTGGCCAGGCAGCAGAGTTTGACTTCTCGGGATCACAGGCCTGTAGAGCACTCCGCTCAGACGGCTACGAGGTAATTCTCGTCAACTCCAACCCAGCAACAATACAGAATGACCCTGAGATGGCAGATCGCATATACATCGAACCACTACTTCCAGAGGTCGTTAAGCGAATCATGGAGTCCGAGAAGCCAGATGCACTCCTAGCGGGAATGGGCGGGCAGACTGCTCTGAACATCGCGTCAGCACTTGCCAAGGACGGAACTCTAGATGAGTTAGGAGTAGAACTAATTGGTTGCAATCTAGCTGCGATAGATGAAGCTGAGGACCGGGACCTCTTCAAGAGAGTCTGCGAGGAGATCGACCTTCCAGTCTGCAAGGCCACGGCTTGCGAATCAATTGAGGAAGTCATCGCTGCTGCAGAGGAACTGGGATCCTTCCCATTGCTGATTAGACCCGCTTTCACCCTAGGGGGTCTTGGTGGCGGTACCGCATTCAACATGGGCGAGTTGGTTGAGATTGCGAGCCAAGGAATATTGCACTCTGCGATCGGCCAGGTACTCATCGAGGAGAGCATTCTGGGTTGGCAAGAGCATGAGTATGAGGTAATGAGGGATAGTTCAGACAATGCAATCATCGTTTGCACGATGGAGAATATCGATCCAATGGGGGTTCACACTGGGGAGTCAATCGTAGTGGCTCCTCAGCAGACTCTTTCCGATCGTGATCACCAGGGACTTCGCGACTCGGCCTTGAAACTAATTAGGAGACTCAACATAAAGGGCGGATGCAATGTCCAGTTCGCAGTAGAACAGTCCACTGGCGACTACAGGGTCATTGAGGTGAATCCTAGGGTTTCACGCTCCTCTGCATTGGCATCGAAGGCCACAGGTTACCCAATCGCAAGGATGGCAGCTTTGATCGCTGTAGGTTACACTCTGGACGAACTACCAAACCCAATAACTGGTGAGGGGACCACTGCTGCATTCGAACCAACTCTGGACTATTGCGTCGTCAAGATCCCCAGATGGCCTTTCGATAAGTTCAGGACCGCAGACAGGACTCTGGGGACATCAATGAAATCAACAGGTGAAGTAATGGCAATTGGACGTTCCTTTGAGGAAGCATGCCTCAAGGCATGGGCTAGTTTGGAATATGGCAAACCCCATCCTAGGCCATTGACGATGTCCGATGCTTCCGATGGAGAGACAATGGATGAAAGGGCTTCTGAGAGGTTACCAACAGCTCTCCACGAGGACTGGCTCCGAATTCCCACTGATAGGAGGCTGGGGGCGGTCATCGAGGCGTTCCGAAGGGGTTACTCGATAGAGGACGTGAGGGATCTTACCGGCGGGATCACCAGATGGTTCCTCAGGAGGTTCGAGAGAATTGCGGCAATAGAGACCGAGATCAGAGCCGCAGGAGAGATTGGAATGCTGCCAGCGGAAATCCCTCAATCTGAGATGCGTTCCTGGAAGGGCGCAGGATTCACAGATTTGCACATTGCAGATGCGCTTTGCGGATTTCCCGAGAGTGGTTTCAAGAACCTCCCTACCGGACAAGATGAAACCTCTGTACGCATGAGGAGGCACGAACTAGGCATCCACCCAAGATATCGGATGGTAGACTCTTGCGCAGCAGAGTTTGCTGCAGTTACCCCATACTACTACTCGACGTATGAAGGGGGTTCGGCTGATTCAGGTGTGGATTATGTTCCAGGGTTAGCAGCCTCTGTCAAGCAGAGGATAGCCGTGATCGGCTCAGGACCTATCAGAATCGGACAAGGAATCGAGTTTGACTATGGATGCGTTCACGCTGCCGGAGCTATCCAGGACCTAGGTCATGAGGCGATAATTATCAACAATAACCCCGAGACGGTATCCACAGACTTCGATACAAGCGACAGGCTGTACTTCGACCCACTTACTTTGGAATCCGTTTCGGAGATTCTCCTTAGGGAGGACGCAAATGGCATACTGCTCCAGTTTGGAGGACAAACTGCAATCAATCTCGCTCTTCCTCTGTCAAATGAACTCCCACACCTTTCCTCCATGGGGCTAGAACTAGCGATGGAAGGGACTTCTCCAGAATCAGTAGACGAGGCAAGCGATCGAGAAAGATTCGAGGAGTTCGCACTTCGGTGCGGTCTTAGGATGCCTGATGGAGCAACTGCAACGACTCCCGAGGGAGTAAGACATGCGGCTAACGAAATCGGATACCCAGTCTTAGTCCGACCTTCATACGTCCTCGGTGGAAGGGGGATGGAGATTCTAGCCAACTACAAGCAGTTGGAGTCATACATGAGGGACGCATACCTTTCATCCGACAGGCCTCTGCTGATCGACAAGTACCTCGGAAACGCAATGGAGCTGGACGTTGATGCCGTCTGTGATGGCGAAGAGGTCCTGGTAGGGGCAGTAATGGAGCACTTAGAGGAAGCAGGGATACACTCTGGAGACTCAACATGCTTCATCCCGCCACAGAACGTACCAGATGAAATCCTAGAGCAAGTCGATGAATGGACTAGGGTGATTGGGCTGGAACTGGGTATTCGCGGCTGCTATAACATCCAGTTTGCGATCCACGACGGACTACTTTACGTCCTCGAAGTAAACCCGAGAGGATCTAGGACGTTCCCCTTCGTAGCCAAGTCTACGGGAATTCCACTAGCAAGGATTGCTGCTAGAGTAGCATTGGGGGAGAGGTTGTGTGATCTTGAGATTCCAGAGCCGCAAACGGATGCGGTATGCGTCAAGGCACCAGTTTTCCCATTCATCAAACTTCGTGGTCTGGATCCCGCACCGGGTCCTGAGATGAAATCAACCGGAGAGGTCATGGGTTCCCATGTCAGGGCATCAGCTGCCTACCTGAAGGCAAGACTTGCAACTGAAATTCCAGTCCCTACCGAAGGAGGGGTGTACATCACCGTGAAGGATGAAGACAAGTATGCAATGATCCCACTAGTCGAGAGACTCAAGGAAATGGGATTCACTATTTTCGCCACCAGGGGTACTTCTCGAGTTCTCCGTGGAGTCGGTGAACTGGAGGTAGAGACATGCTATAGGATCGCAGAGGGCCGTTCTCCCGATGCCCTCGATTTGATGCGCCAAGGAAAGATACAACTTGTAATCAACACCCCTAGGTCGACCGGTGGAGCCGTTCTTGATGGCAACATGATGAGGAGGCTTGCAGTGGAACTAAACATTCCATTCGTAACCACTATGGCAGGTGCAAGAATGGAGGTCGAGGCAATACAAGAAGCCCTCTTAGGTGTTCCAGAACCACGTTTACTCGATATCAAGTCTCTCAAATAGGGCTAGATTTCCTTACTGAATAAGTGTAGCACCGGTTTCGGTTCTGACTATCTTGCCATCTTTCTTGGTATGGACGGCCATAACAGCCTCAGTAGTACCGTCTGGGAAATCCATAACTGAGTGCTCAACTAGGATCTCATCATTCTCGTATATGCACCTTGGCTCTTTTATCACAACATCTTCATTTGCCATCATTGCAGCCATCATCTCGCTCATCTTCGATTTGCCCATTGTTGTCCCAGTTTGATGGCGGACGAATTCGTAATCTTCGTGTAGTGCCTCAATGTAGTGCCTCGCGTCCCTCTCTTCAATTGCCTTCATCAGTAGTTCGTAAACTCCCATAGTAGCCGGTCAAGTATGGTGAATTTGATAGTTTTCTAAGAACGAAGGGAGTTAATGCACCCCTCCTTTCCAACCTATGCACTTGCCAGGAGAGAAAGGACCACTTCCCTTGCCATCTCTGAGAGTAGGGATGAAACCTTAGGCCCGTGACTTCTGCCTATTAGGGCCCAATATATCGAGGAATAACCATCCCTTCTCGAGATCCCTGCAGAATCGCAAGCGTTTGCAATCGCCCTATTGATTTCTTCATCCACCCATTCACATTCAGACAGGAGCGAGGAAAGCGAAGAGAGGAACCTCTTGCCCCCATCATCTATGTTCTCTCTGGCCTCATCACCCATAACCTCCTTGATCTCAATCTTCGCGTCTTCGGGGAAGTGAGGACCATCAATCCAAGTTCTCATTCTAGCTAGCCGGACAATCAGTGACCCCCCCGGTTCCCCTTGGATATGGCCGGACCTGTTCAGTGATCCCCAGACGTCTTCATCGGAGGACTTGATTTGTGCAAGCATTGAGAGGTGACTGAATGAGACTCCGCCTATCGATTCACGAGGATCCGAACCAGGTTCAACTTGACTCAGCCTGATTGCGCCCCCTTGGGTTTGGGCTGCAACCAACTGTCTCTTCGTCATCCCTTCTCCCTCCTCGGATGGGCCGGAAACCAGTCTTTCATACTCATCCGCAGTTCGGAAGAGGGCACCGCCAGTATCGAATTCGATATGCCGATTAATCTTGCTTCTAGCGATAACATACCGAAGAATCTCCGGAGGTACCAGAGAGAGGGCCTCCATCGGCCCAATGGTAACTCCTGTCGAACTGGACATCGGCCCCATCCCCTTCAATTGTATCCATTCGTAGACAATTTTGTCTGGCGGTTCCCCTCCGAGGAGTCTGCAAATGGGAATGCCAGTGTCGTAACTGCCTCCAGCAGCGCCATGGTCCTTTCCTGCCGGCTCGCAAGTAATTCCGTGAATCGCCCACCTGGCTGCCCAGTCGATTCTCCATGGCATTTTGCCCTCTGCCTTCCGGATGTCTGACCTCCCCTCAATTCCATGTGAGTCTATCCAATGAACAAATGGCTTCTCATACCCCGTAACAGTCACTCCATCCATACTGCCATCAGATCCAATTGGGTTGTAGGGAAACCACTCCCCATCCAGATCCCTGCCTGCAATGTCCCGAATAATTCTCTCTATCTCGTCCTTCTTTGAAATCGCTGAGTCGATATATTCGGCGAATTTCCCCGTTTCGTAAGTCTCGTGATTCATCACCACCTCTGGGATTACGCCGATTTCCTTCAGAGCCCCCAGGAACGGATCAAGGAAGTGCTCGGCGTAGGTCCTACCTCCTTCGATAGGCTTGCCATCATGATCAGGCGCTGGAATGTATGCTAGTGGATGGCCGATATATCTCTCATATTCTGGCGATAGGAAATCATACACCCTCCTGAGTGGGTCCATCGAGTCAACGATGAAGATGTATTTCGACTCAATGCCTGCATCGATGCAAGCCCTATGGATCATCTCAGCAGAGAGGATCTCTCTCAGGTGCCCTATGTGGAAATCTCCGGAGGGGGTAATTCCCGATGCGGCTACTTGTCGCCCTCCACGCTCCATGAGCCTTTGTGCGGTATAATCCGCCCAGTGCATGTGCCACCTCAGACCGTCGCTGCTCGAATCAGCGCCCTCAATGGCACCCCATCGACGTCATCGTCCCAGGACTTGTTTACCAGAACCATGCACATTTTGACATCGGCACCCGAGTCCTTGAGGTCGGCTGCAGTCTTCCGCATGGTTGTACCAGAGGAGTATACGTCATCAACGATGATCACCCTTTTGCCATCTATTCCTGCATAGACTTCCGAGAGGTGACCGCCAACTTCCTCGTTGATGCTTCTCACTACTGCCATCTCTAGATCCATAGTGGAAGAAATCGCTTGGGCGAAAGCGATTCCGTTGATGCTAACNCCGACTATGGTATCGACTTCGTCACCCACCATCTCATCTATAATGTCACAGAAAATGTATGANACCGCTTCAATTCGGTCGCCTTTAACAGCGATTGACCTCCATCCGACCTTNACGTCAAGCGGTTTGTCCTCTACCTCGTAATCACTGGCGGAGAGCCACTGTACGGTGGTCTGAGACAATGAAAGCTCATCCGCTATTTGCTGGGTGTTCAGTCCGCTTGATCTGAACTCTTCGACTTTGGACCTTAACTCATCTACACTTAGGTGCATCAGTCGATGCCAGCGTTAGAGTGCTATGAATCCACCGGGAGTATTCTATTGTGGGTGTTGTATTTCCCATATTCAGAATCTACCGGTGCTTCCGAAGCCGCCCTCGCCTCTCTCGGTATCCCCAAGATCGCTAACCTCGACTTGTGCGAATTGGACATCTGGAATCGGAGCTATTACTAGTTGAGCTATCCTCTCTCCGGATTTCACCTTGTAAGATTCCCCTTCGCCAATCCACGTCATTAGTACGAACAACTCGCCTCTGTAATCGGCATCAATTGTCCCTATGCTATGGGGCAGGATTAGTCCCTTCGAGCCCAGTGATGACCTAGCCCTGACCTGGCCTTCGAAACCCTCTGGTATAGCCACTCTTAGTCCCGTCCTGAGCTTCACGCTGGTTCTGAAACTAACGATTGTGTCTTCCAAGCAGTAAAGGTCCCATCCAGCCGCATGTTCGCTCCCCTTGGTTGGCATCTTGGCATGAGGTTCAGTCTTGGCTACCTTGACAATGGGCCTTGTATCCATGTATTACCGAGATAGAACCGGTCCTTGACCGTTCCCAAGACTCCCGGTGGGGTGAAAAGCCACCCTATTCTCCCAAGGCCATGTCGAACCGCGGATATGAGGATCTCCTGGATCGTGCTAGGGAGAGGATACCGAAAGATATCAGCGAGCGTTCAAGATGGACAATGCCACAACCGGACATCATGATCGAAGGAAGCCAGACGATACTCAGGAACTTCTCTGAGATTGTAGATGCGATGGACAGGGATGCGAACCATGTTTTCCAGTATCTGCTGAATGAACTTGGAACCTCAGGGAGCCGAGAGCAAGTCAGAATCATGCTGAAGGGCAAGGTCCCCCCCAAGAGAATAAAGGAGAAAATCGTCTCCTATGTGAAGACGTACATTCTATGTGGGGAGTGCAAGGCTCCCGATACCCGGTTCGTGCGCGAAGATAGGACTACCCTGTTGAAATGTCAGGCATGCGGCGGAACAAGGCCAGTTCGCCTGTAGTCACTCTGGCGAGAAGTCCAACAGAACCTTCCCTCGATTTTTCCTATTGTGCATGTGCATCTGCGCATCCGCCACATTTTCGAATCGCCAAACTGAGTCGATTACCGGATCTATCCCTCCCTCCTCGAGCATCTTGGACAAAGAAGCAAGGTGCCCCTTGAATACCGACTCATCCTCAAGGAGGCCCATATGGACTCCGAAAACCGCTTTGTTTGAGGTCATGAGCCTTATTGGATCGAATCTAGGCATGCCCCACCACATTCTCAGTTCCGACAGTCTCGACCTCTTCTCTCCCTTGACTGCAGCAGATGCCCCGAAGTAGTACAACTTCCCTCCCTTTCGAAGAGACTTGTATGAACGAAGCAGATGACTGCCACCTACTGGATCTATGGCGTGGTGCACCCCCTTCCCACCAGTCAGATCCTTGCAGACTTCTTCGAAGTCTTCCCTTTCTCTATCTACGAATCTCATCCCCATAGATTCGACAAAATCTCTCTTCGGGGCGGAGGCAGTTCCGACTACCAATGAAGCTCCGAAAGCCTCGCAGATCTGAGCCACTGCAGTTCCCACCCCGCCAGCAGCGTGGTGGATGAGGACAGAATCTCCCTTGCTAATCCTACCAAGGTGAACTAGCATGTGGAATGCAGTACCATAGGTGACCGGAATTGCTGCAGCCTGGTCGAAAGAGACCGAGTCTGGAATGGGGATGACTCTTTTTGCTTCCAGGCAGACCTTTTCCGAATATCCGCCAAACCCAGTCATCGCTAGTACACGGTCCCCTTCCTTCAGAGTGTCCACTTGGTCCCCGACGCCAATTACGACACCCGATGCCTCGTATCCAGGGGTGAATGGGAAGTCTGGACTAGAGCCGTAAAGGCCCTGCCTCATCATCAACTCTGCGAAGTTAATGCCTGCCCTGTGTATCCTGACACACACCTGACCGCTTTTCGGAACAGGGGCACTATCTTCCACGATTTCAATTGTCTCGACACCACCGGCTCTTGTATAGACAATTTTCCTCATTCAAACGCCTCGTTCTAAACCCGCTACCAAATCATCATTGGATGTATTCTCTAATTTCTTCTAGACCCTTCTTGTTCTTAGATGGGACCCCTCCTGAGGGATAGCCAATCTTGATGAAACCAATGATCCTCTCTTCATCAGGAGAAGCGCCGATTGCATCATACGATGCCTCTGAACGAGTAATGGCACCAGTGCTCCACTGGGATCCGACGCCATTCCCCCAAAGGGAAAGAACCAGGTTGTGCGTCGAACATACCGTTGCAGCATAGTCCTCTTCTTCCCTAAAGGGGTCCTGTGGACTCAGTGCGCTTGTAACGCAAATTAGAACTGGGGGTGACAGAATCTTGTCCACTGCCTTGGAAATGCCGGCTCCTTCGTCCTCCCCATCACGGACTTTCTTCTTAGCCAGTCTTTTGACCTCAGGGATTATTTCTTTTCTGGCTTCCTTGCCCATGATGTAGAATTTCCAAGGATGGGTATTCTTGTGGCAAGGGGCATTCCTTGCGGCATCGAAGGCCAATTCCAGTGTCTCTGTGTCTACTTTCTTGTCACTGAATCTGTAGATGGTACGCCTTGAGGTAAGTAAATCCTGGAATTCGGGCATTTCCCTCACCGTTCGATTGCATCGAACTTGGAAGCTAGCACGAAGTCTGACTCGGTAAGCGCGTCAATTTTATGCGTGTAAATTACAGCTACCAATTTGCCCCATCCAAGGTTGAAGTCGGCATGGTGAGATTGCTCCTCGCATATCGCTCCAAGAGAGTTTGCTAATTCTAGCGCCGAAGCAAAGTCTGGGAAAACCCAGGTCCGGGTAATATGGTGATTTTCCACTAACTCCCAGTCTTCATGTATCTGAGCAAGGAATGATGCCGATTCTTCTTCGCTGAGTGGTGGCACTCCTCCCTCGCAAGGAACGCAGTCCATAGCAGATAGCTTATCCAATTATTCACCCCCAAGAAAGATTGTTCCCATGCCCTTCACTGGTCTTCTCAGCCATCTCGTGGACTTCTGATCTCCTCTTCATATCGTCCTTCTCAAATTTTAGTAGTTCTTCGTCCTCTATGTACGTTTTTCTCAGATGAGTTACCAATCTTACTTCCACAATCGCGTCACGAGAAATCGACCTGAATTGCCCATTTTCGTCTAGCATGTCTATCGAAGAACTCCTTCCTCCCACCATCATTCCACGAACCCACGGGTCACTGTCTTCCGGTAACATTCTCCTATCCAGAAGCATCTCGACCAAGTCATCCTTCCTAAGTCCATATTTCCTATCCAAAAGAGGACCATGGAAGACGTCACCAAGCTCATCTAGAGTTGGAGATCCATAATCCTCGAAGAAACTAGCAGCCCATGGGGGCAACTCGGACTCCTTGCCACTCCCATCCGCCCCGGACATATGCCTACGTTTAGGCAGTCATAGAAAAACCAGCGGGTCGCCATTGGCTCAAAATTTGCAACATGCATTACTAATGATTGAAGTGCAATACCGTGGCGGAGTCGACGGAGGTAGTTGCTTGGCATCGGTTGAATGGAGGTCGATTCCGACCGTACTTTATCCTCAGGAGATTCTTGACAAGGCATTCGGAAGGGCGAGCAGTCAGGCGGATCTAGTTGAGGATCCGGACAAGTACCATAGGGTAAGGAAGCAGATGAATCGGATGGTTCAGTCCGCTTGCGATGTCGCCACAAAGACACTAAACTCGTATGTTGATAGGTGGCCTAGCCTAAACGCGTTGTCCGATTTCGACCAGGCTCTTGTGGACGCGGCGGTAGGGTGTGACGATTACAAAAAGAATCTAGCATCGCTGCAATGGGCCGCAGAGAGGTCACAGAGGATTTCTGGAGAAGCACAGTCAAAGATACTCAGACTCAGAGATATTGACGGATTCCACAAGGCAAGAAGACACGCATATGGTCGATTATCTTCGATTATTGACCAGATATCACCTCAGATATTTTGGTTGGGCGAGGCTCGCGACGTTCTCCGAAAACTTCCCTCTATCGACCCATTCGAGCCATGCATCGTTGTCGCCGGGTCCCCTAATGTCGGAAAATCCGCACTAATTGGCGCGCTTTCAAGCGGTGAGCCACAGGTCGCATCTTATCCTTTCACGACCAAGCAACTCCATCTTGGCCACTTCACGCATCGCCGAAGAGTGTACCAAATGGTGGATACCCCCGGCCTTCTCGATAGGCCAATGACTGAGAGGAACCAGATCGAGATGCAGGCCATTGCCGCTTTGGAACATCTGGGGGACGTCCTATTGTTTCTTATTGACAGGACCGATGATTCGACAACTACGCTTTCTGAGCAAGAGCATCTCTTAGAGGAGGTGAGGGGTTTACTTTCTGATAGGCGAGTCCTCGTCGTCTCGACAAAGTCCGACCTCATCGAGGAAAATGAATCTCAGGACGATCACAAAATCAGCTCAATTACCGGAGAAGGATTAGAGGAACTAAGGGCGGACCTAATCGAAATAATTGACGCCGATAGGGTGGAAGACCCACTGACTCTCCCTGAACATTGGCCTCGTCAGGATGAGGCATAGAACGATCTGAGAATCATACGTGCCACGAATGACCGCATACTACGCAGTAGAATTTGTGCCCGCCATATGACTCAGAAAGTCCCGAGACGTCAACCTCAGAGCCGCAGTTGGGGCATTTTGTCACACGCATGCCCTATCCAATACGGGTTGGTTATTCAACGATACTGAGGAAAACTCACCTCTAACCACGGATTCTCTTCATAAGGTTACTAATCGGAAAGGCCATCTCTCCGGCTCCAATCAGCAGCAGTCCGGAAGTTCCAGCTAGGATGATTTCAACGAAATTGTCCAAGTGCACGCTCGAGGTCATCTCTACCAACTGTGAATCGAGACCAGCCCCCTCGTAACCAGCAGTAACGAAACGGTAGGAACCAGGCTTGACCCTGAAACTCATAGAACCATCGTTATCCGGTCCACCTGCAACTAGGAACTCCTCAATATCCTCCTCTGTGCACATGGTGAGGCCAGTCGAACTATCCGGAGGGCACTCTTCCGCCGCAGAGGAATCTACTACCCCCAACCATCCCCTGTCCGGCTCCTTCCACTCAACATCGAGGGTAATTTCCAATAGTCCGAATGCCCTTGGGACATCCATGTCCTCAACAGTCATTCCAACGTTGCATCCCGAATCGTCAGCAGAGCAGGGGACGATCGGAACTTGGTTTCCTGTTGCCTGAGTTTGGTATCCGACCAGGCTCAGAACTAGAATCAATGCGCAAAGCAATCCGACCAACATCGGCAGAACGGAAAGGATTCTGACCATCATTCTAACATCCCTCCGGGTTCAAGTGATTTAACCTGACGCTCCCATGAAAATTTGGACCGCAAGTAGTCCAACGAAGATCGCAATCCCGAAGTACATCAAGAAGCTGAATCTCTTCCTTGATTTCTCACGTCGTTCAAACATTTTCTGACAACTCTCATCGTCACATATCGAAGGATCGCTATCCAATGAGATAGGCTTCCAGCAAACGGAACAATGCCTGTGTGGTTCTACCCCAACTCTCATCCTTGACTTGCCGCCCCTCTTCGATGCTGCGGCATGAGCCTGCTTCGCAGTCCTCTTAGCCGCCTTTAGGATGGTATCTTTCCTACTTGCCATTAGGACCTCACCCTAGTTCCCTCGAAATCATCACCATCGAGTGATTTCTTGATTAATTGTGTGTCTCTCCCGTCTAGCACATCTAGAGGCATCCCATGGTCATATGCCTCTCCCACGCCAATTGGATCAACGACCTGGGAGGTCCCAGCCTCTGCATGTTTTGGTGGCCCCACTATCTCTTGCAATTCAGCTAGTGTCAGCTCATCGAATGATTTTGCATCGGGATTATCTCTAGGATCATGAGAGTAGACGCGAGCGACATTAGTTGCAATTACACACTTCTCAGCTCCGCTTTGAATCGCCAACCTAATCGCAACTGCATCGGTAGTGTGCCCGGGATCAGTACCCCCCATTACCACGACATCACAATTTTCTAATTCCAGAGCGGCTACTTCTATGCTTTCTGGAATTTTCTTTGATACGTCCAAGCCACCTTCTGCGAGAGCCTCTCTGACAATGGTTGCGTTCAGCCTAGTTGCGGCAATTCCAATCCTGTCCAAGTGAGTCACATCTTCAATAAATTGCTTGGCCAATTCAATTCCCTCCCTAGCAGGAGCACCGCCTCCAACAACCAAGGCAACCTTTGACCCCGATTCTACACTTGCCACAATTACTTCGACCAAACTCTGTAACCAGTTGTGCCTCTCCTCGACTTCTGGCCTAAGCAAGCTACCGCCGAGCGCAACAACAACCGTCGCCATCGACCATAGGTTGGCACCTTGCCTTTCAATACGTATGCTCCACTCGCGCTGAAGGGTTGAAATGCCGCCTATGGTGGCAAATCACGGAGGAGTAGCATGTCTGACGAGATAGCGCAGCAGCAGCGTCGGCTTCGGCTCAAGAAGTCACTCGCCGAACTCTCCGGAATGAAGGGCATGGGGACCGAGCTTGTCACCGTCATTATCCCGCCTGACAGGATGATTAGCGATGTCCGGCAACACCTTGGAAATGAGGCCGGGCAGGCGGCCAATATCAAGTCAAAATCCACGAAGAAGCATGTTACTGATGCCATAGAATCGGCAATTTCTACAATTAATCGATACAAGACGCCCGGAGAGGGAGGAATAGCGATTTTCGTCGGTCATGTGATTGTTGGAAATAACAAGACAAGACTGATGTCGACAGTAATTGACGACCCCCCCGAGCCCTTCCCTTCATTCAGGTACAGGTGTGACTCAACCTTCGAAATCAGTCAGTTGGAAGAGATGCTAATAGATCGAACTTCGTATGCTCTTTTTGTAATCGATAGATCCGAGGCAGCTTATGGTTTGGCTTCAGGAAAACGACTTCATTGCCAGGAGCACATCACTTCTCTAGTCCCTTCTAAGCATGGCAGGGGCGGTCAATCCGCACAAAGATTCGAGAGGCTGATTGAGGAGGCTGCTCATAACTTCTTCAAGAAAGCGGCAGAAAGGGCCTCAAACTACTGGCTCCCAATGGTTCAGGATTTGAAGGGAGTGATTATTGGAGGGCCGGGTGCGACAAAGGACTTCGTCGTGAAGAATGATTACTTTCATCACGAAATAAAGAAACTCATTGCCGAACCTTTCTTTGATGTTGGATATTCTAACGAAAGCGGCCTAAGGGAGTTGATTCAACGTGCCGGATCAACAATGGACCAGATAGAGCTAGATGTCGAACGGACAATCGTCGATGAATTTTTGCAGGAGGTGATGAAGTCGAACCCAAAGGCAACTTATGGAGAGATGATGATTCGTTCCGCATTGGACCAAGGCGCCGTTTCCACCCTACTACTCTCAGAGGCACTAACAAAGAGGAGAGTCAGATGGTTCTGCAAGGCTTGCAAGAACGAGTGGGTAAGGACCCATGAAAAGTCTAGTGCAACCCCATCTTGTCCTGAGTGCAAATCAGACAAGGTCATCGAGGATGAGGAGAATTCACTAGATCTCATAGATGAACTAACAGTATTGGCTGGCCACACTTCCGCAAAGGTCCGATTAATCTCACTGGATACAGAGGAGGGTTCGACCCTCAATACGGCCTTCGGCGGTATCGCCGCACTGTTGAGGTACCCTATTTCTTGAGGTGATTTGGATTAGAGGACTAATTGATGAGATGATGCCAACCTTCTCCAAAGTCATGAAATCACTGGGAGTGGATGATTCGGTTTGGCTTCCACTAATTGGTAGGGCAACCGTTGAGGATCATGGGGACGTCGCTCTTCCATGTCATTCTCTGGCGAGTAGGTTGAGAAAATCTCCCCAGGATATAGCAGAGCAAATTTGTTCACTTGTCAAGGAAGATTTGGCCCCTATTGCAAATGTCTCATCAATTAGCGGATTCGTCAACGTTAGTGCAAAACCAGAATGGCTCTCAAAATCACTTTCTAACCTCCTCTCAGATCCAAGATTGGGCATCGAGTCCGAGAAGCCACTGACATTCGCCATCGACTATTCTGCTCCAAATGTAGCCAAGGAGATGCACGTTGGTCACCTGAGGTCAACGGTGATAGGGGATTCAATCGTTAGAATGTTGGAATTCAAGGGGCACCGGGCGATTCGAGAGAATCACGTAGGGGACTGGGGCACTCCATTCGGGATGCTAATCGAGCATCTTCTAGATCTCGGCGAGGATCAGGCGGCAAATGAGTTGGGAGTAGGCGATCTGGACTCATTCTACAAACAGGCAAGGGCTAAATTCGTATCTGATGATGAATTTGCTGACCGCTCGAGAAGCAGGGTCGTCCTGCTTCAAGGAGGTGATTCTGAGACACTACGGCTCTGGAGAGTACTAGTCGATGAATCAATGAGGTACTTCAACGAGGTTTACTCAATGCTCGGAGTACTACTGACCGATGAAGACATCAGAGGCGAGTCCAGCTACCGGGACTTGCTTCCAGAGGTCGCTGAACGACTCAATGAGGTCGGCATTCTAGAGCAGAGTGAGGGTGCAGATGTTGTATTTCCGGGCGGCTGGGTCAATCGCGAAGGAGACCCTCTTCCGATGATAATCAGGAAGGCGGACGGCGGCTATAACTACAGCACTTCAGATCTAGCATGCATTATTGATAGAGTAGAGAGGTTGGGCTGCGATGGATTTCTGTATGTGGTAGGGACTCCTCAGAAGCAGCATTTCGAGATGGTCTTCCAGGTTGCTATCCAAGCCGGATTCATGAATGAAGATCACAAAGCAATTCATGTCAACTTTGGCTCGGTTCTGGATAATGATGGAAAGGTGCTGAAAAGCCGAGAAGGAGAGGTAATAAAGTTGCATGATCTACTTGACGAGGCGATAAGGAGGGCAGAGGATGCAATCAACCAGAAGAACCCGGATTTGGTCGGCGAGGAGAGGAAGAAGGTCGCTAGAACAGTGGGCATTGGTGCAGTCAAGTATGCAGACCTATCCACTGAAAGGACGAAGGATTACGTATTTGATTGGGAGAGGATGCTATCCTTCGATGGCAACACGGCCCCATACCTCCAATATGCATATGCCAGAATTTGTAGCATCTTCAGAAAGTGGGGAGGGGAAAGGGAATCGCTTAGGGAGAATTTTGAGTCTTTACTGGAAGATGAACTCAGCATCCTTAGCAACGAAGAGTTGACCCTATCTCGTAGACTCGTCGAGTTCCCGACTATTATGGATGAATCCATCTCCACCTTTAGCCCTCACAAGCTTTGCAAACACCTACACTCGGTCGCATCATCCTTTGCTTCCTTTTACGAAAACTGCAGTATTCTGAAGGAGGAGAACGCCATGCTTTCCAAAAGACGTCTTGCCTTGTGTGATCTTACTGCTAGAGAGCTCCAACTGGGATTGGGGATCATGGGGATCGATGTTCCAGAGAGAATGTGAATCTAGGCATATTCAAAATATGCAACCTCTCGCCTGCTCCATGGTTGAAGTAGGCGACAAGGCCCCCGATTTTACATTGAAGAACACAGTAAAAGAAGAAGTAACACTATCAGACTATCGTGGAAAGACTGTGATTTTAGCATTCTATCCAGGGGCATTTACTGGTGTCTGCGATAAAGAGATGTGCTCTTTTCAAGAAAAACTCTCCAATCTGAATGATTGCAATGCGACTGTATTCGGGATCAGCGTCGACTCTCCATGGGCAAATTCAGAATTTGCGAGAAGATACAACTTAGAATTCGAATTACTTTCAGATCTAGACAGAAAAGTGGTCGAATTATACGATGCTAAATTCGTCGGACTCGGCGGTCTAGATGGTTATGTCAGCGCAAATCGCGTGGTCGTCATTATCGACAGCGAAGGGACGATCCAGTATCGCTGGGTCGCCGAAAACCCTGGAGTCGAGCCAGACTACGGCGAAATTGTCTCCTTCTGCTCTGCTTAGCCCCACGCTAGGTGACGAACTAGGGAGCCGTAGATTATTCCCGAAACAGCCAGGCTCTCTTCGTTGAATCTGTCCATGTTGTCCAAGTAAGTGTGGTATTCTGCCGATCCAGAGCCGTAGCACATCATCGCCAAGCCAAACTCATTCTCTTCTTGATGAATTCCAAACACGAATGGCGCATGGTCAGAATTGTCTGGCATCTGCTCTGAGGTAAGCTCCCTCACGCTGATGCTGTATTTCTCGTACAGTTCTGGGTGCGAATTAGCAAACTCGTTAACCAATCCCTCGATGTGTTTCACATCCGTCCCACTGTTTCCCTGTAGAGTCACCCCGGAGTTCCTCTCGGCATCCACATGGTTCATATCGAGGTTGATGTACAGTCTGAGGTTTTCCTCCAGCATTTCCCTATGCTTGCTGACCCACTCCGAAGAGCCCCAGAGCCCTTCTTCTTCCCCTCCCCATGTACAGAAGTAGATAGTCAAACCAGGGTCACCCAGTTCTTCTTGCAACAAACCGAATTGCCTAGCCATTTCCATGACGGTGGCGGTTCCTGCCGTGTTGTCCACCGCACCTTGGCCATTGTACACGGTGTCATGATGGGCTCCGATTACAACCAACTGCTCGGTCTCGCCCTCTATAATTCCGCAAGGGACGTGGACGTTACCATTGTTCTGATTGTCAACTTCTATACGGAATTCTAGCATCCCCTCTGAGTCGACTACTTGGTCTCGTATGGACTCGCCTACACTCTTTGAGACCATGACGAAACCGATGTCGTATGGCCTTTCCTCAAACTGCGTGATATCAAGAGATTTAGAGTAGGGGACGCAATCACCAGAAACCAAATCATCGCAATTTTGTCTGGAATTTACTGCTATCAAACCCCTCAGGCTATTCTCTTGTGCCCGCTTCATCAGGATGGTGTTGCTTTCGGTTCCCGGTTGTCCATTCTCCCCATCCAATAGCCATACCAATCCAATTCCATTACTGGCGGCACTCCAATCCTGAGTTTCATTTCCCATGGCCAAGTCAATCACTTGCACATCGCTACTCGCTGGAATATTCACGCTTCCGCTATATCCCTGGACTACGAAATCTGACCTGTGTTCGAACTGCACTTCATCCCTGTCCAGATCGGCAACAGAGCAAGGCGCCGGGCCTCCGAAAATACCTCCAAAGTTACCAGGAATGCAGATCATCATCTCGAATGTGTTCCCCATGTAGTATAGTGGAACATCAAACTCTTCGAGAGTAGAGGGCAATCCACTATTTGAGAAATTGGTCTTGATTGATTGTGCAGCATTCTCCTCTTCCACCGTTCCTGAGAGTCTCCCTCCCCAGTTCGGATCTCCTAGGTCCACTAGTCCTTGGGCATATGCCCTAGTTTGGTTGGCGTCAAAGTCAATTAACTCGTATCCTTGTCCTCCCTTGATCCATTTTGCTAGATCGTCCCCGAACAAAACTCCGCCTCCTGCCGCTCCAATGACAATCATCCCTACAACGACAATCGTGGAAGCCGGCTTCCCAAAACTAGGTGGCCATTCAGTCATGTTATGCCAATTGAGCTCTTTCCACCACTATTGAACCCATTCCAGAACCGGTCATGTTGGGCATCAATCTTCAGCAGGGACCTCTTCGCCAGTCCATCTTTTGCCCAAGGAGTGATCAACGTCTAGCTGGTCTAGTATTCTCGCCACTACAAAGTCAATTAGATCCTCAATGCTCCTGGGGGATTGGTAGAATCCCGGACTCGCAGGAAGTATCACCACCCCCCACTCGGAGAGGTTGAACATGGCTTTTAGATGAGGGGTGGAGTAAGGAGCCTCCCTTGGGACAATAATCAGTTTCCTCCTCTCTTTCATGGCCACAAGTGCGCTCCTAGTTGCAAGGTTATCACTAATCCCGGCAGCGATCTTCCCAATGGTTGTTCCACTGGCCGGGCATATTACGTAAGCATCGAATCTAGCAGACCCAGATGCCGCTTTGGCTGCAAGGTTACTATTATTTTCAAGGGTCACACCTTCTTTGGAAGCCAATTCGTCAGGGGTTATCCCACATTCAAGATCTAGATTTATTGCCCCAGTGCTAGTTACTATCAGGTTCACGGACCAATTGTGTTCGACCAGCGCTTCAATGAGTCTGACGCAGTACTTCGCTCCTGATGCACCAGTAAGTGCAACAACGGCCTCGGGCATGCCATCGCGGCATACTCCACTCCATTCAATGGTTTCCCAACCTCACATTGACTTTTCTAGGCACTCTGCTAGGAACTCATACTCTTCTACGCTGTTGTAAAGTTGCGCTGATATTCTGATGTACCTCCTTCCATGGTGCCTCCACGGGAAAACAGGGACCTGAATTCCAAACTCGTCCAGTAGATAGTTGTGATAGGGGTCTCCTTCCATGCTCATCGGACCTACTTCTCCCTCCCCAGGCATCTCTACAGAAGCTATCGATGAAACCAAAGAATCGGGGACCGGCTCGGTAGTCCCAAGTGCCTTGCAGAGTATCTTCCTGCCCTCGAGCGCCAATGCCCGGTTCCTTTCCATGATCTCGGGCCATCCGCCCTCGACGAGCCCACCCAGGAAATCGATTGCTAGAGGAATGCATAGCCAAGGCGTAGGGTCTTGGGTTCCAGGCCATCCAAACTCAAACTCGAACTTTTCTTGCTCAGTCCCTTCGAAACTAGCACCGTGGCTTATGCTGAGGGGTCTAACCGTATTCTTGAGATCAGATCTGATGTGGAGAAAGGCCGAACCCTTCGGAGTACAGAGCCATTTGTGACAATTCCCAGTGCAATACGCCGCATCTAGGTCCCTTAGGTCTAGAGGTACAATTCCTGGGCCATGCGCCGCATCAAGAAGAACATCAACTCCCGATACCTGCAACTCTTGTACAAGCCTTTCAAATGGCATCCTAAGTCCTGTGGCGCTTGTCACGGTGTCCACCATGGCTAGGACTGTTCGTTCTGTAACGGAACCCATTACCAGGTCCACGATTTCATCCTCGCTGCCGACTCTGAATGGGACTTGAACAACTACTGTCTTCGCGCCCGACCTCTCGGTAACGAAGTCTACTGCATTCCAACATGCCTGGTAGCTGTGATCGGTAACAAGAATCTCGTCACCCGGCCGAAGTTCAAGGCTTCTGAGTACAGTGTTCACCCCTTCAGTGGTATTCTTCACGAATGTCATGCCTCCTGGATCAGCACTCATGAATTCTGCAAGTTTCTTTATCGAGGAACTAATCAATGGGGTGTAATCTCTTTCAAAGAACCTGACCGGGTCACTCTCGATGACTCCTCTAAGCCTACTTTGCTCCTCAAGAACTGCAATTGGCGTGGCCCCGAAGGAGCCATGATTCAGAAAACAGGTTTCTCTGGAGAGCATCCAGTGCTCAGCCAAATTACTTCTCACAGGCCTGTTCACGCCACCATCTCCGGACTCCAATCCACAGGCTCCTTCGGCACCCGGCCAAGGTGATCCTCACAAGTCAGCCTCAGGCTCTTCTCGATTCTGTTGAAGTCTATTTTGAGTCCCTGCTTGTCTTCCTCGTAGCCTAGGTGCGAAAGGCTGGTGTGAGTGCCTGCGGGAATGCCACAGCATTCCAAATCCTGAACCCTTTTCCCGGGGGTGTCTATGTTGATTGACATCCCATGGCGACTAACCCAGTGGAGGAATGAAAGCCCTATAGAGCAAATCTTGAACCCATCGACCCAAGCACCTTGCATCTCCTCATTCCTGTAGGCAGAAATCCCGCATTCGGCAAGTGCGGCAATCGCCCAGTCTTCCAATCTACCAATTACCCCTCTGACGCTCTGTTCCCCAATCTCCCATTTTACAATCGGATATACGACAAGTTGCCCCGGACCGTGCCATGTAATTCCCCCGCCTCTGTCTGTTAAGCAAGTTGGATAACCATCAACGACGACATTGTCACGGACTGCCTTCGGCCCAATTGTCACCACCTCTGGATGTTGGACGAAGATCAAGGTATCACCAATCTCCTCCGCAATCCTCATTTTTTGAAGATCCTTCATCGACTCGGCCATTACTTGATAATTCACTATCCCGCACCTAAGTACGTCGATTCCGCCCATTCGAAACCTCAGTTGATGTGAATGGCGTGCCCCAGGGTCTTGAGAACGCTCTCGTGGAATGCCTCGGACATAGTGGGATGTGCATGCACCGTACCGGCCACGTCCTCAAGCAAAGCCCCCATTTCTAGAGCTAAAACGAACTCAGAGTGTAACTCTGCAACGTGGCTTCCAACGGCCTGAACTCCTAGGATCACGTGATCCTCCTCTCTGGCTGTAACTCGGATGAAACCTCCAGTCTTCTCAGCCTCCAGACTCAATGCTCTACCGTTTGCAGCGAGTGGGAACTTTCCTACAATGATCTCTTCGCCCCTTTCTTTGGCTTCATCAGGAGTAAGGCCGACAGATACTATTTCAGGCTCGGTGAAGACTATTGCAGGGATGGCTATCTTGTCGAATTCTCTTTTATGGCCAGCGATAATCTCGGCTACCATCTCCCCTTCTGCACTGGCCTTGTGCGCCAGCATTGGCTCACCAGATACATCTCCAATTGCATATACCCCTGGGACTGATGTTCTGCATTGCCTGTCGGTTCTGATGAAGCGTCCCGAACCATCCATCCTAATTCCGGTGTTTTCCAGTCCCCAGCCTATTGTATTGGGCTTCCTTCCTACAGTCACTAGGACCTTGTCCACCTTCACCTTGTGCTCCGATCCATCTTTCTCAAATGTCAACTCAGCCTTTTTCGATGCGCCTCTTCCTTTGATTTCGACACCCCTGGCCAGAGAATCGGTATGGACTGCGACCTTGTTTTTCTTCAACCACATTTCCAGTGGCCTCCTGATTTCCTTGTCCATTATGGCCAAGACGCTACTCATCCCCTCGACGACAGTAATTTCGGAACCAAGCTTAGCGAGGGCGCACCCCAATTCGAGGCCGATATAGCCGCCTCCAACAATTGCTACGCTCTTTGGCAATGATTCTAGATCCAATGCTCCGGTGGAGGATATCACAAACTCCTCGTCACATGGCATGAATGGCAAATCAATGTGGCTAGATCCAGTAGCAATGATAACATTCTCAGCTTCAATTTTCAAAATTCCAGCACCGGTATCTACCGTGCAACTCTTGGGGCCATCGAAACTTGCCCATCCCTTGATCAGTTCTGCGCCAGCCGCTTTCAGTAGCCCCTCAACCCCCTTGTTCAACCTATCAACAATGGAATCTTTCCAAGATATCAGCCCCACCATGTCAACTTCGGCCTCACCATTGACAGAAAGTCCCATGTGACCTCCATCAGCAGAATGCTGGCGAAGGGATTCGAACCTCTCTGCGGCATGGATAATTGCTTTGCTAGGGATGCACCCCCTGATTAGGCAGGTACCACCTGCTTTGTCACCTTCGACAATAATCGTGTCAAGGCCCAGTTGCGCAGACCTAATTCCCGCTACGTAGCCCCCGGGCCCCGCTCCAATTACCAAGACTTGGCATTTACGTGATTCTGCCATTTTAGTGCCTCACATGAAAATGAGTGCCGGGGTTTCCAGCATTCTCTTGAGGTGCTGTATAAGGGAAGCTCCGTCAGCCCCATCGACCACCCGGTGGTCAAAGGCGCTTGAAAGGTTCATAATTCTCCTAATGACTATCTTCCCATCCTTGACAACAGGCATCTCTCTTGCCTTGTGTACTCCAAGGATGGAAACCTCTGGATGATTGATAATAGGGGTCGCCCCAAGTCCGCCCTCCCGCCCTAGGCTTGTGATCGTGAAAGTGGATCCAGTAAGCTCGTCTAGGCTAGCGCTGCCATCCCTCGCAGAACCGGATACTCTCTGCATTTCTGATGCGGCTTTCCAGATATCCATAGACTCAACGTGCTTAACCACGGGCACATACAAACCCCGCTCAGTCTGAGTGGCAATTCCTAGGTTCACCGCACCCTGCCTATTCACAACTCCCCCTTCGTCATCGAAGTGAGCATTGCATTCGGGATGTTCAGGCATGATTTTCGCAAGAGCGAGCATAATGAATGGAAGGTATGTCAGTTTCGGTTGTGTTTCGTCCTTGGTCGAGTTGAGCACCTTTCTCAAAGACTCTAACTCAGTAATGTCTACCTCTTCGAAATACGAGAAGTGAGGAATCCTGCTCTTTGCTAGGCTCATCTGCTCTGAGATCTTGCGCCTGAGTCCAACTACCTTGACTGGAGTAACTTCGGTTCTCTTAACTGAGTAGGCCATAGGGGGTGCACCTGAAATTGCTCCACCAGCGGCAATGAATGCATCCAAATCAGCATGCCTGATTCTACCCGCCGGACCCGAACCCCTGACGGTTGATAGGTCGACATCATTCTCTCTTGCCCGCTTTCTAACCGCAGGACTGGCAAGGACCCGGCCAGTTGTTGGCCTCGGTGGTTCCTTTGAGGTTGGAGCAGGAGCAGGAGCAGGGGTTGGAGCAGGAGCAGGAGCAGGGGTTGGAGCAGGAGCAGGAGTAGGGTCGGGAGCAGTAGTCGTTTCTGGCGACTCGCCACCGGCGTCCGATTCCTCCTCCTCGCTTACCGATACTTCTCCCCCTGAGTCGATCTCGAGAAGAGTTGTCCCGACAGCAATCATGTCACCTACTCCGCCGCTTAGAGAATCGATTACTCCGCTCGTAGGGGATGGAATAGTCACTGTTGCCTTGTCAGTCATCACATCGACTAGGGGGTCGTCCTCGGAGACCGAATCGCCAACCGAGACGTGCCATTGGACCACCTCTCCTTCAACCACTCCCTCTCCGATATCGGGCAACTTAAACACGAAATTTGCCATCTCACTCCTCCTGTGTTTTCACTATCGCCGCTGCGATTCTAGACGGTCCGGGCATGTAATCCCATTCAGTAGTATGGGGGAATGGTGTATCCCACCCAGTCACCCTCTCAATGGGTGCCTCGAGATGGTAGAAGCACCTCTCCTGTATAGAAGCCACCATTTCCGCTCCGAATCCACTGGTTTTAGGTGCCTCATGAACAATCACACATCTCCCCGTCTTCTCGATCGAACCTACAACCTTCTCCCTATCCCATGGAACAAGAGTCTGCAGGTCAATAAGGTCACATGATACTCCGCAGTCGCTAATTGCTTGCTCACAAACATGAACCATAGCACCCCAGGAAATTACAGTGCAATCGCTTCCTTGTTGTGCCAATCTTGCCTCACCAAGTGGGATTGTGTAGTGACTCTCTGGAACTTCTGCCTCCGGGTGCTCAGCCCAGGTTGGTACGCTGTGTGGGTCTCCATAGAAAGGCCCTCGATAACACCTCTTGGGCTCAAAGAAAACTACAGGATCATTGCTCTCTATAGCGCTAATTAGAAGGCCCTTAGCATTGTAAGGTGTAGAGCAGTATACCACCTTCAGGCCCGGGGTATGTGTGAATTGGGACTCCGGTGATTGTGAATGGTGGTGGCCCCCCCTGATCCCACCGCCCGCTGGGGTTCTTAGCGTGACAGGAGACCAGAACTCGCCGCCAGATCTGTGCCTTACCTTTGCCATCTCGTTCACAATCTGATCATAAGCCGGGAAGATGTAGTCAGCAAATTGGATTTCCACTACTGGCCTGAGGCCATTTAATCCCATGCCAAAAGCAGTTGCAGCGATGCCCCCTTCCGAAAGAGGTGAGTCGAAGACACGATGGCTGCCATGCTTTTCTTGCAACCCATCAGTAGTTCGGAATACTCCTCCAAAGTAACCAACATCTTCTCCGAATATGATTACATCCGGGTCGCTATCTAGCATGTTGTCGAGAGCGCTGTTCAATGATTGAATCATATTCATGTTTGCCATCTTCAACCCCCCATCATCTCGTCATGCTGCTCCCTAAGGTGCCAAGGCATTTCTTCGTAAACCTCTGTGAAAATTGTGTCTGCAGAGGGATATGGGCCATTGGCTAGATCTCCGAATTTCACGGCTTCCTTGTACGCATCAATAACCTCTCCGTCGATCCTCTCCTCCAGTTCTTTGTGCTGATCCTCGCTCCACTCTCCCAATTTAATCAGGTGCTCTTTCAATCGATCTACTGGGTCGCCACCGGGCCAATGGGTATGCTCGTCCTTGGGCCTATACCGGCTGGGATCGTCGCTGCTGCTGTGCGCTCCTGTCCTGTAAGTTAGAACCTCTATGTGAGTGGCTCCAGAACCCGATGCGGCCCTCTCTCGTGCCCATTTGGTAACGGAATAAAGTGCTAGGAAATCGTTCCCGTCCACTCTGATGGAGGCAAGTCCGAAGGGGATCCCTCTGGATGCGAAACTACCCATTCCAGTCGCGAAATTGGCATGAGTAGAAATTGCCCATTGGTTATTCACAAGATTCAGTATTACAGGCGCATTGAAAACACTCGCGAAGTTTAACGCATAGTGGTAATCTCCCTCAGCGCTCGCCCCATCGCCTATCCAGGTAATGGTGACCTCATCGAGTCCCTTGTAACTCGATGCAAGGGATACTCCTACGGCCTGGCTGAACTGCGTCCCAACGGGGCTGGAAATCGAAATGAAACGCCCCTCTCTGTACGAATAGTGTACCGGCATCTGTCTGCCCTTGATGTTGTCTTCTTCGTTCCCGATGCAGTGGCAGATCATGCTGACCATGCTCCTGCCCCTGACGAATTGTGCACCTGGCTGCCTGTAAGTTGGGAAAATCCAATCTTGCTCCTCCAAGGCCATTGTCTGGGCAATAGCAACTGCCTCCTCGCCTAATGATCGCATGTAAAATGAAAGCAGCCCAGTCCTCTGCATTTTCATCATCCTATCATCGAAGATCCTCAACCTGACCATATGCTCCAGGCCTTCTAGAAGTTGTTCAGCAGTTAGTCCTGGATCCCATTCCCCCGAGGCATTGCCATCGTCATCGAGCACTCTAACTAGCCCATTAGCCAGATCCACTGTGTCTTCAAAACGACAATTCTTGGGATCAGGCATTGGGAAATCTCCGGGTTTCCATGGCCAGTTTTCGAAACTCGCTTCCTCTCCCGGCCTGAATGGGGCGTCAGGAACGCGGATTTTCCCGCCAGTATCCTTAGGAGCCATGTTTTTCCCCTCCAAATATCATGAATTATCAACCTCTGCAACAATCAATCTCTTCTGTGACAGGACATGACTAACCGCAGAACCAGTTGAGTCACGAGTAACCACGGGTTCGCCCCCCATTGCTTCCTCCCAAAGAAGACCGGCTCTATAGCTCGACCTTACCAGTGGTCCGCTAGCCACGGCACCAAAACCAAGGTCCCTGGCTAGTCGATCCCAGTCTGCAAAACTGTTCGGTTCGGGAAACCTGTCCACAGGAAGGTGCCTGTAGCTCGGCTGAAGATACTGCCCCAGGGTAATCATGTCGACACCAGCATCACGAATCATTCTCATCGCCTCTTCGACCTCTTCATCCGATTCTCCTAGTCCGACCATTATGCTGGTCTTTGTAAGTATATCAGGGCGTATTTCCTTGGCCTTCCTCAGAACCTCTATGGATTGCCCAAAGGAGGCTTTGGGGTCACGAACTATTCTGTCTAGGCGGGGGACGCACTCGACATTGTGCGCAAAAACTCTCAGAGGCAATCCGTCCAACATTTTTCCAAGAGCCTCCAGATTGCCGTCCAGATCGGAACAAAGTAACTCCAATCCAACATCAGGATTCTTGTTTGCAACCTCTGAGATGCAATCTCGATAGTGCATTGCACCACCGTCTTGAAGGTCATCCCTGTTTACAACCGTAATTACCGCATAACTAAGACCCATATTGAAGACTGCTTCAGCCAACTCTATCGGCTCTTCTGCATTTAGCTCTGGAGGAGTCTTTACAGTTCCAACCGCACAGAATCTGCAACCCCGTGTGCAAACTTCACCTGCAACCATGAAAGTGGCAGTACCTCTTCCCCAGCAGTCGTGAACGTTCGGGCAACGTGCCTCCTCGCAGACAGTATTCAATCCATGAGCCACCACATTGCTCTTTGTGTCGTTGTATCTCGACTGAGCCAGACCAGTTGGCAGGGCGGTCTTAAACCACGATGGAAGCCTCTTCCTCATGTTTTTCCTTTTTTCCCGGGGGTCTATCGAACCAGTGCTCCCACAACCTCCGGACGAATCTGTTCCGGAATCGATGATTGGCAACCGCCGCTCCATCAATATAAGCGGATAGAAGAACGACATTAACCGTTCTCATTGCGAAGTCCCGCTTCTTGTTAGCAATCGGTAAAGACTGTGGTCCCCTGCGGAATGCGTGCGCGGGCCGGTATTGGTGACTGGGGGGGCCAAAAGGATAGGCCGAGAAATTTGCCTGAGACTTTCGGAAGAGGGATTCCCAATTGCGATTCACTACAGAAATTCCGAACAAGATGCAAACCAGCTAGTTGGTGAGATTGAGGCTAATGGTGGGGAGGCAACCGCCATACAATGCGATCTCAATGATTCAGACTCAGTAAAGGGATTAATTCACGAAGCATCGGAATCACTTGGAACTGTAGTGGGAGTGGTCAACAACGCCTCAATGTTCTCTTTTGATAGGATTGAAAATCTCTCCGAAGAGTTGTGGACAGAACATATGAAAGTTAACGCATTCGCCCCGCTCGTCTTAATCAGCGAGTTGTACAAGTCTGCAAAAGCACCCTCATGGGTAGTGAACGTTTTGGATTTCAAGGTCGAATCACCAAATGCAGATTATCTTTCATACACTGGTTCAAGATTCGCAATGCACGGATTGACCTCTGCGCTTGCAATTGACTTAGCCCCAAGCGTCAGAGTCAACTCAGTAGCACCAGGGCACGTTCTTACTAGTGATATCTTAGATGCGGATTCACTAAAAGCAGTTCAATCCCAATCTCCATTAGGGTTCGGACCATCTGCAAAAGACGTCTCTGAATCAGTAGTGTTCCTGGCGAACTCTCCATCGATAACGGGACAAACCATCTTCGTTGACTCCGGTGAGCGGTTTAGGCAGATGGGAAAAGATCCAGCATTTGACAAGGAAGGGAAATCTTGACCATAACAACCCACCATCTTAGTTCTATAATCGGAAAACTAGAGTCTTCTGGTTGGACAACATTACGACTTGAGGACGTAGTAATCGAACTAGACATAGGTGCCCACGACTACGAGATGGGAGTCAAGCAACCTGTGAGATTCGATATCGAAGTTTTACTCGAGGGCTCCGAATCTCCTACCAATGATCAAATTGCAGACGTACTAGACTACGAGTATCTTCATCGTTCGATAGAAAAGGCAACTTCGCAGAGGAACACCCTAATGGAGACAATCGCCTCTTCGATATTGGAATCTATACTAATTCCAGATAAAGTTGTGGCCGGAGTTGTATGCTTGACCAAGATTTCTCCCATGGGCTTTGATGGCAAGTTTGGCTGCACCCTTGCACGAGTAAAACCCGAATTTGATAATTAGTGGTGCAGGGGATGGGATTCGAACCCATGAAGCACTAAGCACCGGAGCTTAAGTCCGGCCCCTTTGACCAACTCGGGTACCCCTGCA
>PBNI01000013.1 GCA_002723045.1 Methanobacteriota archaeon
TGTCCATTCAGCCACCGATGTAGGACATCTCAACTCTTGGAAGTGAATAAGCACTGGATGACCGCTCCTCACTGTACCTGTCTGATCTTCTTATCCATACTTGCTTAATCGCCTCGGTCAGTTTGGAGGCATCTTCCTCGCCCCTGATGAGTTCCGACATGTCATGCCCAACGGAAGTAAACAGGCAGGTGAACAGATTCCCGTTGGATGATAGGCGGGCCCTCACGCAATCTCCACAGAACGGCTGGGAGACCGATGAGATGAAGCCGATTTCGCCGGAGCCGTCGGAATGCCCCCATCTAGTAGCGACGTCGCTTGGCGAGTCGCGCATGATCGGGACAAGGTCGAACTCTTTGGAAAGGAAATCCAGAATCTCAGAGGTGGGTACGACTTGGCCCGGAGTCCAGCCGTTGGTCGCACCAACGTCCATGAACTCGATGAATCGTACGATCGCTCCAGTACCCCTGAATTGCCTGACCAGCTTGGGTATCTGTGACTCGTTCACCCCTCGCCGAACCACGCAATTCACCTTCACCGGCCCCAAGCCACGGCTGATAGCATCCTGGATACCGTCTAGAATGTCGGTGACCGTGACATTGGAGTCAGTGATGCTAGAGTGAAGTTCCTGATCGACTGCATCAAGGCTGATCGTGACCCTTTTCAATCCGGCCTCTGCAAGACTTGCCGCCTCCCTCTTGAGGAATGATCCGTTTGTTGTTAGGGCCACCTCCAACCCCAAGTCGGAGATATGCCTCACCAACTTTGGAAGGTCCTTCCTGAGGAGTGGTTCGCCTCCCGTAATCCTCACCTTCCTCAATCCAAGTGGCTTGCAGGCCAAGACGAACTTCTGAATTTCCTCATAGGACAGGATTTCACTCTTGGGTAGGAAGTTGTGCTCCTTTCCGAACCTCTCTCTGGGCATGCAGTACCTGCATCTGAAGTTACATCTGTCAGTGACTGACACCCTCAGATCCCGCAGGGTTCTGCCCATTGTATCAAGTGCCACGAGCGTTCGATTCGGCATTAGGTGAATTAGTTTGTCTGAAAGAGAACAGGTTGAAGAATGAGGGTTCGCTGCCACCTACAGTATGCTGGAGATCACTGACAAGGCAAGGGAGATGCTGGATAAGTTCGCCGAGCAGGCAGACGACGATGAGGTCGCTCTGAAGATTGTGATTCTTGGCAGGGGCCCCAAGGGCTTCCAGTATGACTTGCAGTTGATTGGATTCGGAGATGCACAAGAGGATGATATCAAGACCGAGATAGGTGGGATGACGGTTTTCGTAGGTGCAAGAAGTGCCCCCTACCTGGATGGGACGATCCTGGATTACAAGGAAACTCTGATGGGGGGCGGTTTTAGTTTCGAGAACCCGAACCCACTATGGATCGATGACGTATCAAAGTCGGTTGCGGAAGTCATAGAGACCCAGGTGAACCCACTTGTAGCGTCCCATGGCGGGCATGTAGATCTTGTCGGTGTCGATGATGGCAAGGCAATGATCGCATTCGGAGGGGGTTGCCAAGGTTGTGGCATGGTAGACGTCACCCTGAAGGAAGGTATCGAGGTGATGATCACAGAGGGTGTTCCAGGGATTACTGCGGTTGTCGATATGACCGACCACGATGCAGGAACCAACCCGTTCTACTAATCAGTAGATCATCGGGACGTCATCTTCGTCGTCTCCGGAATCTGGTGCTGGGAGGGCATTTGACTGGGCTCTCTCAAAGGCCTCCCGGACTCTTTCTTCGATGTTTCTAGCATCCTCCAGAAGACCCTCGACCGGTACCTCTATTCCGACTAGTTCACTCAAGCCTTCCACGGCAATCAGAGCGGCTCTTGCATCGGGGTAAATTGGGTTGCACTCTGCCAAAAGAGCCGTGACATCCAACCCTCTCCTCTCTCCCTCCGCAATCAGGTATCCAGCTATCCCAGTCACCACTCCCTGCTGAATCCTCTGAATGCTTGAGCTGTCGAGTTGTTCTCGGCCTGTTGGTGAGGAGGATACTCCCCAGAGCTCGCTATCCTCCTTGATACCCAAATCATTGCTAACTACCCCGTCAATCACGACAAGCCTGTCGAATCCACCTTTGGTGAACCACTCTAGAACGGTATTCGCGAAGGAGATGTCATGCTCGCTTGTGAATTGAATCTCGGAAGTGAAGACTCCGATTCCATCGCCTTGGTAGACTCTGACCGGATGCTTTGGGACCGAGTCGTGTATCAGTGCCACTGCAGGGAACTTCGGATGTAGTACTGTCCCCATGGGATTTAATTTCATAGAGCCAATCAGATGGGATGTAGCTATTACGCCTACGGAACCGACCGTGGAGAATCCGCAAACTGCTGTTCCGCCCAATCGCGAGGGGTCTGCCTCGGAGTGCAAGACCAGTGGGTAGCCTCCATCCGTTTCGTCGCTCATGACTCAGCGTTGGGCGGATGCTCTTTGAATCTCACGGATGGTGGTTATTGAACGGAATGTAAAGGAAAGGAGAGAAAAAATAACCTGATAAGTACATCCTTGTAGGGGGTTTCGTGTCTGCTAAGAAATCTGATGAATTGGGTGGTCTTTTCCTGAAGTTAGGCTCCCAAGACATCAATCTAGCAGACTATACCAGGGAGGCCAGCGATCGATGGCTGAAGGTGACAAACCAGGATACTTGGTCATCTACTCTGTCCAGAGTTAGGGTTGCGAGACAGGAGGCCTTGGAGAACACACTGGAATCGATTAGGGCCAGTGGTTTCCCAGATAGGGGGACGTCGTTCGCGAGGCTTCTGAACTCATGCAGTATCGAAAATAAATCAGATGTGGTATTGGCTGCGATACAATACATGAGATCGGTGGAGAAGGAAGGGAATACGCCCCCTAGAGATCTTAGGAGACTGATTGAGGACACTGGTATTTGGACGAAAAGATCCGTCAAGAAGTGGAATGTTTCCTTGTACATTGGCAGGATGCTAGAAGGCGGCCGGGGGGGTGTTGGTTCGTTTCTCGAGTACCCTCGAAGAAGGCCTCGGAAGAATTCGTACGTTGTGTTGACAGAGGCTGGTAGAGACCATCTTGACAAGCTGTCTTTGAAGAGGTGAGGAGATGGCAGAGGGCGGCAAGGACTGGTCATTCACCTCTCATGTTGGCGAGGACCTGCGTGGTGTGGATCTATCAGGGGCGGACTTGCGAAGAGCGAGGCTAGACAGGGCTGATCTAGAAGGGGCGGATCTATCAGGGGCGGACTTGCGAAAGGCTTCCCTGCGTGATGCCAATTTGATGAAGGCTGCGCTCGACGGTGCGGATTTGAGAGGTGCGAAGATGGTTAAGGCCCGACTTGGATTATCCAACCTCCAGGGGGCTAGGCTCGACGGTGCGGATATGAGGGGCATTCGTGGGAAATATGCTGTTTGGAGGGAGGCCAACTGGTGGGATGCGATTATGGATGAGTCACTGACCAAGGCGCTATCCAAGAAATGGCCTAAGGACTAGGGCCTGGACCCATCTTGACTAGGCCTTCTCTCATCCAGTCTGGAACCTCAATCTTTGACTTGACCTCACGCATGTCAGTGCACACGGTTACCTGATCTGCCAACCAGCAGAGTGTCCCCTCCTGGTTTCTGAATTCGTAATGCCAATTAATCGATGTCTTACCTATTCTGGGGACGGTGATCGTGCAATGGACAGTGTCGCCATAAGAGATAGGATGGATGAACTGGGCCTCGCTATGGACCAGGGGGAACGCGATGTTGTGGGAGGACAGTATCTCGTTGTAGTGCAGGCCGCACGAGAACTCCCAGGACTCCTCGTAGAATCGGTGAGCCATGTCCCAGAATCTCGGATAGTAGACTATTTTTGCCAAATCGACCATCGGAAAGTCGACTCTCCTCTCAGAGACGAATGCCATACTCCCTCGTGGGTGGAATTTGGCTTGAACCTAACCTGTGGAGTATTGGGGTCAGATGGCGGACCCACCGCGATTCGAACACGGGTTTCCAGCTCCGGAGGCTAGAGTGATATCCAGGCTACACTATGGGTCCTGAATGGTTTCCAACGGTCGGGGCTAATTGAACCGGTCGCCCATCATTGATTGGCGGACCCACCGCGATTTGAACACGGGTTACAAGCTCCGCAAGCTCATGTGATATCCAGGCTACACTATGGGTCCAGCAACTACTGGACAGTAGGGTCCGGCTTAATCCCGACGGTGAAAATCATATCGATAGGGGGAGGAGAGTCTTCCAACTCGGTTGAGCGAGTTTCTTCGACTTTGGTCCCGTCATAGGCTGAGGAGTCTTGTGAGTAAGGACGCCATGCATCCCTTCTACGGAGAACTTGACCCTTAGTTCCACCATCCTATCCCTCTCTGCTGTGGTGGCCTGCTCGGCGTCAAGCTCGAATGTAGAGGACGGTTCTCCAGATTCGTTTACCAGACTCAGAGTCGTGCCCGACAGACTGGCTCTGGGAGAGAAGTCGTAGTCTTGTGGGTCGTTCATACTCACCTTTACATCTATGACCAATCTGTCTCGTATGGACACCTTGGTAATCTCGAACGACTTTGCCACGTCACTGCCAGAGAGTGGTGTTTGAAAGGTCTTCGCTAACTGAAATTCAGACGCTCACTTCGCTGACCCTCAGTACTAGAACCACGAATTGTGCTTCCAATGCCCAATCGTTTCCCTGATCCGGGTCCACACCGTCCACTGGCGTGTCGGGGTCGCATTCCAAAGCCGTGATTATCCAGAACCAATCGCCCTGTCCGAATCGTCCATCGGGGTCACTGAGTAGTGATTCCTCCAATGCTTCCTTCGAGTCCGCATACACCGTGTAATCGGATTGAGGAAGAGGGTTCATCTCGCTCCTCTCTATTGTTGCTGTGGAGTTCTGAGTAATGTTTTCTTGCGCGGTTGCTACGCTGTAAGACCACCCTGATGAGGGGTTGTCAACCTCCAGGGTGAAGTTGTCCTCCGGCCACATGATCGGTAGGATATCGCGAGTCAACGTGAGGGTGGCTGTAACGTCAATCAACCTGGCTCCATCGCCCGGCTGGAACTGGATCTCATGGAAGTCCCCTTGCTCAAGATAACCCGACCAGTCGTAGTCGACATGAACCTCCTCCCAGATGATTCGAAACGAGCGGGAGATTACGCGCAATGTCCAGAGGGTGGTATTTGTCCCACCACTATCATCGGTCACAGTAACAGAGCCAGTAATGTTCCCTGCTGAGGAGCTGGTCAGTCGTGTAACTGCACCGCTGCCGTCTTCGTCATTCAGGGGGTCGCTGTCACCGTCCGAGTCTGTGCTTGCATCGAAATCCCAGACAATTTCAACTCCTCCTCCCTCCGGGTCAAAAGATGAGCTGGCATCTAATCTGGCCTCCTGACCGGATTTCACAAAGTCGGGAATGTCCAGGATGATTTCTGGTATTGCGTTAACGAAGATTGTTATGAATGCCGAATCGGAGTCTCCATTGTCGTTGAAGACCTCGACTCTTACCTCGAAGACTCCCGCTTTGTCGAAAAGATGGCTGATTACGCCCTGCTTTGTCGTCTTCGTCTCACCGTCCCCGAAGTTCCATCTGTATTCGTCAATTATTGTCGGTTCGGGGGTGGTGGAAGAACGCGCATCGAAATTGACCGACTCTCCAGAGTTAACCATGTCTCTATCCGAGGTGAGGCTCGCATTCGGGCTACCGGGGCCAATCCCCCCGCAGCCGGCGAGGGTTTGGGTCAGCATCAGAAGAATCAGAAGTGCTGAAGCCCTTCGCCCGCCCTCTTCCATAGAGAGAGAAAGGTGAACCTCCCTCATATGGGTGTTGGGCTTTGTAGACGAGAGTAGTAGTTTGGTAGGGTTCATGCACGATGGCGAGAGGGAGTGGTCGTGGGTTCGAGAATTCTGGATGGCTTGAGGGTTCTTGGATTCGATTTAGAGACTACGGGATTCAGCCCCCGAGAGGATAGGGTGGTGCAATTCGCGCTGGTGGGTAGTGATTCTGATGGCTCTCATTTGAATCTAAATTCACTGGTCGATCCGGGATGTAGGATTCCGAGTGAGGCGAGCAAAGTGCATGGGATTTTCAGTGGCGATGTTCGTGGAGCGGGGAGTTTCGAAGATCATATCGATTCAATGAGTGATCTGATGGATGGTGCTGTCATTGTTGGGCACAATGTTTTGGCATTTGATTGGAGGTTCGTGGAAATGGAATGTATCAGGATTGGAAGAGAGTCTCCCCAGCCACTAGCTATTGTGGATACCCTGGTTCTTGCTAGGAGTTTCGATGTTCCAGGCCGACACAAACTCGGATTGCTTTGCAAGCGGTTCGGGATAGGGCTGGAAAGATCCCACAGTGCAGATGCTGATGCAGGGGCAACTCTCCTTCTGCTATGGAAGTTGATGAGGGAGTACCCTGAGAACTTCAAGGGTTCCTTGGAGGAAGTGCTGGACTCAATCGGAAGTCGATTTTAGGAGGGGGGACCATGGAAGAACCTCTGACCAGTCACCCATGTGGACTATCTTTCCATCGACTCTGACGCTTCCTAGAAACAGGTACCCTTCTGATTCATCCTGCTCTAACTGCCTGATTTTCTCAAGGGCCTGACCCTTGAGTATAGCACCAAATCTGTGGTCGGAACCAGTTAGTGATCCTTCTTCATCAATTGGTGTGGTTCGTTCGAAAAGTGCAGCTCCTGAATCGTGGTCTAGCCTTACTAGTCTGGTTACTTCGTCTCTGAAAGTTGCACCCCCATCAAGTAGTCCTTCGCTGCGGGAGACCCACCAATCTGGGCACCACGCCTTCCAATCGCAAAATGAGCAAGCGGATTCACTGGGGGTGGCTTGAAACGGGTGCTCGGAGACCTTCATCGACTCCCATGCTTCGATTGCTTCCTCCAAAATGGGAGGTCCATCAGCAACGTAGATCGTCTCGTTCGAAGAGTACCACCCCTCAGCGATTATCGATTTTTGTTCTGGGCTCCTCTGCCTCATTAGGTCCCTGTAGAATAGTAACTGCCTTCTGACCTTCTCGTCGAGCCCGGATCTCGGTGGTCTTCCGGTCTTGAGGTCTGCAACTATCCAACCGACCTCCTCCCTAGAGTCGGGGTCAAGGATCAATAGGTCAAGTCTGCCCATCAGCCTGCCACAATCAGACTCCAGGGTGGCCTCCGTTGCGATAACGATTGACTGGACTTGCCTCCAGGCTTGAGTCGAAACCTCCGAGAGGTCTAGTTTTGACAACCCTGCCTTCTCAAAGAGGAAGCCAAGAGCCCCGATCAGGCCTTCGTGAGCCTTGCTGAACATCTCATGTTTCCACCTTGGATGTCTTGGAGTCCCCATGAACTCCTGCCTCTCTGCCTTCCAGTTTCTTTCGAGGATTTCTAGGGCTGCGGACTGTAGCCATCCCACTTCCTCCTCCTCTCTGTCGAAGATGTCTAGGTTGCACAAATCCTCTACGGTATTGTGAATTGCTGTGCCCAATGAAGCAGCCATGCCTGCCTTCCTAGGTAGGCCTTGGCGAGAGAGCCAGTATTTCCTTGGGCATTCCTCGAACCGGTTCCACGAGGAGGGAGAAATCTGGTAATCCTGGACTCTGGTCATTCTATCCGCGTCCTGCAGAATTGAGGCGGGGGGGTGGGAACGATTAACACCATTGAGTGGATTGTAGAACCATGGCGGAGGCACCACTTGTCGAGGTAAACGAAGGTGTGAATTCTTCTGGTGCCCTTCTGGTGAGTTGTTTTCCATCGGTTGGGTTCGTCAGCAGCATAGTTGCGCACTTCTTGGTCGAAAAGCTAGAGTTGGAGTTGGTTGGGGGGGTGAGGCATCCGAATCTCCCCCCGGTGTGCCTAGTCCAAGATGGCAAGCCCCTCCCCCCACTGAGGTTCTATGCCGGCGAGCCGATATGCAATATGGAACAGTGTGACAAGGTCGTTCTGATTGCCTCGGAGATCCAGATCCCACCGGAGTTGAACCTCCCTCTCTCTTCTAGTCTGATTGATTGGCTGGTGGATTCCGGTGTAAGTTCCACGATAATGGTGGACTCATTCGCTCATGGGATAGAGAGTAGCCACAGTATCTTCGATGACGACGAGGGAATGGATTCAATGCTTGGAATTGGGTCTACTGACTCCACGCACGAATTACTGAAGGGAATCGGGGTTCCCCTCCTGAAGCAGGGGGTTGTGAGCGGAATGACCGGAGTGATGATGGGAGAATGTAGGAGGAGGGGCATTGACGCATTGGCCATTCTCGCCGAATCCGATGGCGAGATTGGCCAGGGCACCATCCCAGACGCGCGAGCTGCCGCGCGAATCATCGGTTGCCTGGATGGTCTCCTACCCGCCATTCAACTTGATCCCGAGCCACTGATGGAGGAGGCCCAGAGGATAGAGGGGCAGATCAGGGAGATGATGGCGCTTCACCTCAATCCGCCACAGGACTCCGACGGCGCCGCGACTGGGATGTACGGTTAGTCAGAACTCACCGAGCGTGGACTGTCTCTCTTCAGGGAGGTCCTCGAGAATGGATCCTCCTAGCATTTCATCCAATTCTGACTCGGAAATCACGCGCACTCCCAGCCTGTTAGCCCTTTCCAGCTTCGAGCCAGATGATCCACCGGCAACTAGGAAGTTCAGATTCCCTGATACCGAAGATACGACTCTGCCCCCTTGTGACTTGATTGAGAGCGCAATCTCCTTTCTGGGCCTGCTGAGTGTTCCGGTTATGCAGAACGTGGAGCCGGATAGTACTCCTTCTCTAATCGGTTGTTCTCCTTGTATGATCTCGATCTGGTCATGCAGGTCGATTATCGCGTCCTTCCTCTCGGAGATACCATCGAGGAGCAGTGTTGCCACCGTCTCTCCGACCCGGTCGATCGATACAAGCCTTCGAATAGCCTCCTCCCTATCCTCTGTCATCTGGATTAGTTCCTCAAGATCCCTTACCTCGGAACAGACCAGTGTGGCTATTTCAGGACCTATCCGAGGTAGTCCGAGAGCAGAAATGAAGGTGCTGAATGTCATTGTCCTAGTTGAATTGAGCTCCTCCAGGACGTTGCTAGCTGACTTCTTTGCCATCCTCTCTAGGCCGATCAGTTCGCGTTCGCGTTCCTCGAGACGATAGAGGTCGGCCAGGCTCGAAACCAGTCCGGATGAGCATAGTTGTTCGGCCAGCTTCTCGCCGATGCCGTCCATCCCTAGCTTCCTGCACCAGTACAGTATCGCCCTCTCGAGACGGGATGGGCAGTGTATGTTGGTGCATCTGATGAAGGCCCCATCCACGATGAGTTCTGTTGAGCAGCGGGGGCAGGTTGTCGGCGCTGAGATCTTCTTTCTAGCGGGCAGTGGCTCTGAGAATGCGGTTCCATCGGAATGCGCCCTACCTAACAGGTCATCCTCGTCTGCTGGCCCCATCACCTCTGTGATTTTCGGGATCACATCACCCCGTCTGACCACCCTGACTCGGTCGCCCACCATTATTCCAAGGCGCTCGACCTCTCCCTTGTTGTGGAGCGTGGTGTTTTCTACCGTCACACCCGAGACAACTACGGGAGCAACCCGTGACACTGGGGTCACGTTTCCGGTTCTTCCCGTCTGCCAGTATACGTCCATCAGTACCGTGACTGCCTCCTCAGGGGGGAACTTCCATGCCAAGGCCCAACGAGGGTGATGAGCGGTCTCGCCTAGTAGGATTCGCTTGTCTAGTCTGTCCAGCTTAACTACCACGCCGTCTATCTCCCACTCGGCGGAGTCTCGTGACTGGAACCATTTGCTTGTCACTGCGAGAATGGCTTCTGAGGTGGATTCGTCGTCCTCGCCATAGACCACCTTGTTCCCAGCGGCCTCTATCCCCATCTCACTTATCCAAGAGATGACTTCGGAGTCGAGTTTGAAATCTGGGGGGCCTGGGCTCTCCGGATGACGGTCCTGGCCGACAGGGAACTCTACTCCGTATGCTAGGAACTTCAGGTCCTCAGGGCTGCCCTTCCCCGCATCCACGTACTTCTGGCGCAGTGCTCCTGCTGCCAGGTTTCTCGGGTTTGGCGCGACTTCGGAATACTTCTCCCTGAATATCTGTAGGGGCATTACAACCTCTCCCCTGACGTGGCAGTCACCCTTCCAATCGAGTTTCTCGGGCACGTTCATCATCCTCCTTGCGTTAGCGGTAACATCCTCTCCCCTCCTACCGTTACCCCTAGTAGCGGCGGTTACCAGTCTCCCTCTGCGGTACTCTAGGGATAGGGCAGAGCCGTCGAGCTTCGGTTGGCAGACGAACCTGCGCCCCTTTGCAGTGGTCTCTGCAACGAAGTGGGTCACCTCGGTATCGGATGTGGCCTTATCGAGGCTCATCATCCTGAACAGATGGTCGACCTTGGTCGATCCTGGGGGCGGGTCCGAGCCGACTATGCTCAATTGTGGATGATCTGGTGATAGATTCTGGAGTTCGTCCCTTAGTGCATCGAATTCAGCATCTGAAATCTCTGGCTCGGCCCTGTTGTAGTATAGATATGAGTGCTTCTCAAGTTGCTCTGCCAACCACTCGATTCGGGCATCGGGGAGGCCTTTCTCTTGGTGGCCACCACTCATGATTGTGCAAAGGGGGCGAGGGCCTTGAAACTGACCTTTTGCATATGCGAAACAGTGTGGTGGGCCTGCCAGGATTTGAACCTGGGTCGCGCGACCCCCAGCCGCGAAGTATAGGCCAATCTAACCTACAGGCCCCAATTGGGCTCAATGCGAGCGGGCAATCAGTCAAAGCCCTGACGGACCTCATTGCTGCCTATCGATGCTGAATGGAGCAACCTCGTCTATGAGGTCTATGTGTCCAACGAACATGCGCCTGCAGCAATATCTCTTGAAGCCCAGATCATGTAGTACCTGCCCTGCATCCTTTCCTTCTTCAACTGCGTCCAGATACTCCTGATACTTGTGAGCAATCACCTTTCCGCAACTCCAACATCTTACTGGGATTAGCATCTCTTCCACCTACCTATACGACTTCTGCCACTTCTTTCGAGCACCGCGCCCCATTTGATGCTTGGGTTCCTTTCTACGTGGATCGTTGACGAGCATCTTCCTCTCGAATCGAACGAACTCGTCCCTGAGCTCCTCGTCATCGCCCTCAGCGCCGTCGTTATACTTCACAAGGCCACGGGCTATTGCAGTGCGAATTGCGTCGACTTGGCCCATCTGCCCGCCACCCCTGACGTCGATGGAGATGTCCACTCTGTCGATTCTGTTCATGGCCTCTGCGATCCTAATTGGCTCCAGAGCCTTTCTCCGAGCTAGCTCGGGTTCCATGATATGGATTGGTTGGCCGTTGACCCTGACCCTCCCCTTGCCCGCCTTGATGGTCGCTCTTGCAATTGCAGTCTTTCGCTTGCCGCTAGTGTTAACCACCTTGGGAGTCTTCTTCTTAGCCAATTCACTCGCCTCCCCATCTCGATGCGTCGACTCCCAGGTGGGAGCTTATCTCGCCGAGTCGGACGTACTTGTTAGGGGTGTTGCGGATGATGTGCTCGGTTGAACCCCACTCGTGACCCTCTGGTAGTTCGTCTTTCGAGAGGTTCTGAGGTGATCCTATCATGACTCTGAGGTCCCTTAGTGCACCCCTGCCGCTGCTGTTCTTCTGGTATGGGAGCATTCCTCTAACTGTCCGCTTGATTATCTTGTCAGGCATCCTTGGGAAGTAGGGCCCCTTCCTTGCATGGTTGAGTTTGTACTTCGCCCTGTAGTCGCTAAGGACCTTGGTCCTTGGGCCCGATACTATCGCGTCCTCTGCGTTGATGATAATGACTCTCTGCTGCTTACCAGACTTCCTGGCTGAAATCATCTCTTTGGCAACCTTGCTGGCTAGGCGACCTAGGATCTTGTCAGTGGCATCGAAGACCATAGTTGACTCAGACAAGGATTCTAACCCCCTTTCCGTTGGGGTTCTCTTCCATGAGTTCCCTGATGCTGAGCGTTCTTCCGCCGGATGCCTCGATCTTTGTCTTGGCACCGTCGCTGAAGCTGAATGCCGCGACCGTCTGACCGCCGCTGATCTCCCCGCTTCCCAGTACCTTTCCGGGCACCAGGACTGTCTCCTTCTTTGCGGAGTGTCGGGAGATGTGGCTTAGGTTGGGTTGGGCCCAGTTTTTCCTGCTAGACTCCAGCCTTGATGCGGTGTCTCTCCATATCGGGGAGCCCGTTGAACGGCCTTGATCCTTCAATTCGCCGATGAGGGAAACCAGTGCGGTATTGGTCTTCCTGTCTGGCTTACTCATAGCATCCCCTCATGGTTAGGTATCGCGGCCACCCAAGTCGGTGTTATGAATCCTGCGGGAGCCTCTGGCTAAGGCAAAGCAGCAGCACTATCGTATCTGTGTCAAATCCGGAACCCATCGTCTTCCTCGGCATCGTCGATACCTGCGAACCTGACGTTGCCTTCTGCATCGACAAATTGGCCGGCCTTGACGGATGGCCCGTACAGGGAAGACTCAGCCACTGATGCTCTGTTTAGCAGGCTGTCTCCAAGCGAGCTGTTCATCCTTCCAATCATCGACTGGAATATTTGGATTGCCCTATCCCTCTCCTCGGAGCCGATCTCGTGGTCCGAGTACCGAGCCTCCTCGAAGATGGAGAAGAACATGTCTAGCTCCTCGGGTGGGACTATGCCTCCCAGCATGTTGTTGATTACGTCCTCGAACTCCCTCGTGGTCTCGAAGACCTTCTTCATCGCACCCTTCATTCTGAAGTACTTGATTAGGTCCTTGTAACAGGAGAAAATGGCCTCGATGTAGTTGTTGGAAGCCTTGAGTGACATCAGGGCGTCAGTAAGTATTCCTCGTAGGACCTCTACCTTGCGTCGCTCTCTGTAATTGTTGTACATCATCGCGCCGACTAGTGTCACGGAGGAAAGCGAAATCCCTACGATAACTAGGACTTGGGTTGTCCAGAGTCCTCCGCTGCTAGAGGATGGCGGCTCTCCGAGTTTAATCTCAGGAGTGCTGTTCAGCCACTGCTCGACGAAGTACGGCTTGTTCGCATCTGCCGATTCGAAGTGTACCAGTACCCTCCATTTCCCTCCGGGAGCAGACCATTCTGGGTGGCCTGGTATGAGTTCACCTGTGTATGGGAATGAGAAGTTCGCAGAACCCCTCTCGTTGGTGATAAATATCTCTACTCGCTCTGTCTGCCATCCAGAACCATTCCAGAACTGCCTGTGGAACTCGACCCTCTGTCCCTCTACTGTGAGGTCCAAACGGTCCCTTAGGATCGCGACCTCTCCGGCTATTATTTCTCCCTCTTGGTATCCGGTTGGGCTCGACCAGTGTTCCTTCAGCAGGATGTCTACCTTACTTCTGACAAGAACCTCGATGTCCGCTATGGAGCTGTTCAGCACCGGGTTCGGCTCCAGTGCCTCGTAGTCACATCCACCGGGCACGTACTTCTCCGGCTCGTATGCGACTCTTACCGTCCTGAACCCTTCGAGATTATTTCCACTTGGCTCGACCCCCCTCCTGCTTGGGTTGTCTTCAGGGTCGGCTGAGTACCAAACGAACTCCCCCGTTCCATCGCTTGTGAATGCTGTCGCAATTGGCCTGGTGTTCACCTGGGGGTCAAGATAGATGTTGACGCACTTGCCGCCGACTGGCTTTCCATTTGACTGCGAAAGTTTGGCATTGATGTGGAATGCCTCTTTCAGATATAGGACGTCGAAGGTTGATCCATTGGGGAAGGTGTATGTCAGGTAGTCGGACCTGAAGGGACCAACCTCGGAAACGTCTATTGTGGAGTTCGAGAACACCGGGAAGAACATCGTCTGTGTCTTGTTCTTGTACCTGTAGCGATCGTTGTTCAATGGGTCCCATGAATTGTACTCAACCTTCACCTTGGCCATTCCCGCATCCACTCCCGCCAGAGGGCAGTTGATATCGAAGAAGCCATTCTCATCTGTTGCACCTGGTATGCATGCCTCTACACCGGTGTCTCCAGCTCTAAATTTCATTCTGTTTTCTATTGGGTCGAAAATCATCGACCCCATCTCGAATGTTACTCTGATTTGCCTGTTGGATAGGTTTCCTCCTAGCTCATCGGTTAGCTGGCCTGTGACGAGCATTGGTTTCTCCAGAATCTGACCGGTGTCTGGATCTATCTCCGATGTGTAGACTATCTGTTGGTCGACATCCAGTTCGGTATTACCTATCAGGCTGAAACCATCCACCTGGAACTGGAGGACCTTCCTGTAGTGATCACTATTCAGGACGGTCACACAGGGATCCCATGCTCCCGATGTGGAGAGCATCCCAGAGTCAAGGGGTTCGCAGCCCTCGTGAGGGAGGTTCTGCTCGAACCTCAGAATCACGTTAACAGGGCCAAAACCGTCCGGGAGGAACGAGAAGGGGTCATCCTTCAGCAGTTGGGGATCTAGATATCGCCCGTATCCAATTGATCCGGAAGCAGGGCACTCCACGGAGACAATCTGCCTGTGTGTACGATCTTCGAAGTCGATTCCTTCGAAGATGACCGTTACGTTGCCTCCCAAGTCGTTGCCGCCCGGGCTCTGCATTTCTCCTGCACAGCTATTCAGTACCTGTCCTCCGTCTTTGTCGAACGGAGTCCTGTTATCATCCGTTACTACAGCTGTGAATTCCCACAAATCTCCATTGGATCTGATGTTTGGGCTCGTGCTTTGAACGTTGATGTATGTCCTTGAGACTACCCATAGGTTGACCTCTGCATGGCTTCCTTGACGGCGTTCGTCGCCCAGGTATGTGAATCCGAGAGTATAGTTCCCGAGGTTCTCAATATCCGTCAGATTTACCCTGAAGCGTCCATTGTTGTCAGTGATCGAGACTCCACTGGACTGGTCCTCCGACCATGTCCAGTTCACAGGCACCTCACGCACGGGTTGGTAGGCGTTGTCAACAAGTCGAACCTGGACTGAAGTGTTCTGCCCCCTGTATAGCTGAGGCAGGGAGTTTAGTTCAGAGAATCCAGTTGTGCCGATCACGGAAACGTTACCGTACGCCCCGGTTGCGGCGAGAACCTGATCCTGATCCCCTGTGAAGAAGTAGTCAGATTGGCTGAAGTCTGCTCTCATCCCGTATGTGCCTGCTTGGTATTGCGACTCCCAAGTAAAGTCGTAGTCGAAGGTCGCTAGACCCTCGATGGGGGCCGGCGGCTTGTTGTGTTGGGTCTCGATAGAACCAACGAACATTCCGTTCTGGTCGAAGTCGAACTGAAGTGCGACGTAGACCGGTTGCCCGTTAACCGAGTAAGCAGGTTCGAGGGTTCTGTTCCAAACGTGTCCTGTCACTCTAATCTCCTCGCCGGTGAAGACCTCGGGGACAATCTCGCATCGGACTTCGCTGGATGCTACGAGCGGATCCACCGGCCCGCATGGTGGAGAGTCGAAATCTGCCCCGTTCTGGAGCGTAATGGTCCAATGGGTTCCATTGGCGGTCAGGAAGGGGGAAAGCGCCCCCGCGGCAATTCCTGAAAGCTCTGCCGGGGTCCCATCCCAGAGGATTGGGTAGGACTTCCCAAGGCTCGCATCCTCGAACGTGATTCCTGCGTTTGCCAGAGAGGGGGCATGGAACAGGGCACGCCAAGCGCCGAATGACGAGCCGGTGAACTGGGTCGCGTCCCAGAAATAGACGGGTCTGAACGAGGGAGCGAACATGTCAGCCTCGATGTACATCCTGTGCATCGCTCGAATGAAGAAGGTGTCAGTCTTGGATCCCTCCAGATGAGCCCATGGCCACTCGTAGGAGCCATCTGAACAGCTACCGAGATCGGGTCTTGCGTATCCAATGAAGCTGTAGTCGCCCACTGGAAGAGTGGTGTTCTTGTACTCATATGGAGATAGAACGGAGTGTGATCCAACTGGGTTCAGAGGTGTGCATGGGTTCCACACAATCTCCTCGTATCCACCTGAGGGGATTCCGGGCCCATTATCGAGAAGAGAGTTCCACTGAACCTGCTCCCAGACATCCAATGACTGGTTATAGGCCAAAGAAACCCAGCCGCCTGAGTCGGCCCTGTATCCGTTTCCGTACCCATCGTACACTGTCGGGTCTGTGATGTTCCCGAACTGGGTTCCGGGGTCGCTGATGGTGAAAGAGACAGGCGCGAACGCCAGTCTGTTATCGAAAATTCCTCGATTGTAATCCGCGGTGTAGTGGACCTTGAAGTCGAGTTTCAGAGGTTGCTCGTCGGCCCTGAATCTCTGTCCGGCGACGAACCCTATGGTTGTGTTAGCCCTGACCTCAACCGGGAATCCGGTGTCGCCAATTCCATCTCCATCGGTGTCAGACAGAGTCGAGCTGTAATCGTGGATGAACATCTCCGTGACCTCGGCGTATACCTCGTAGGTCGAGTTCGGCCCTACGTCGATGTCCTCTGGGAATAGGAATTGCCCGACGATGTACTCGCCGTTGGCATTGGTCAGTACGTCTATCGTCTCGATTACAGAGGTCCCGTTCTCTGAATATCGGATATGGACCTGTACTGGGAGGTCGGGAGCGGGGACGAATCCAGTATCGTCCAACCAGAAGACTGAGCCGTTGAATATTGCCGGCGTTGTCTCGTCCAACCACAGAACTGATTGGGTATTCAGAGTGATCCTAGTTGGTATCTTGTCGTCATGATCAAGGACGCCGTCGTTATCGGAATCCCAATCGGAACTCAGTCCAGAAGCCTCCTCGATCTTGTTTGCCGGTGTCGGCCAATCTCCAGAAGAGGGGTTGTTCCAATCGACGTCTTCCCTGCCATCGTTGTCGTCATCCACGTCGAAGTAGTCTGGTCCGGTTGAGTTGTTCGTCGGATTGGCTATACCCACCCCCCCTCCGAAGTCATCGTGATCCCATGGATTCGTAGATTGTACTCCGAACCTCGAAGGCCAAAGCATCACTTCGTCTTCGTCCTTCATTCCGTCGTAATCGTCGTCGTCATCCAAGTCATCCCTGATGCCGTCGTTGTCGTGGTCCCATGGTGCTATCGGGAAGTTCAGACAGCAGGTGTCGTCGATCGGGTCGGCCGTACCGTTGGTGTCGTTAAGGTTCTGGAGCTCCAGTGAGTTGGGGATTCCGTCCCCATCCCAATCGTCGTCGGCCCAGTTCAAGATTCCATCGTTGTCGTGGTCCCAAGGGCTCTGCTCCTCTCCAGTGAAGCAGCCTGGGAACGATTCCTGGGTTTCATCAAGCAGCCCATTGTTGTCATCATCTGGATCCTCGCCGTCCGGCACTCCATCGTTGTCGTTGTCCACGTCATAGTACTGGGGGAATAGGAGCGATTGTCCTAGGACACCTCGGTCCCATACAGCTTGGTAAATCCCATCGTCGTCCGGGTCGGTGTCTAGCCCGTCGTCGTCGTTGTCTTCGCAGTTGCTCCCTGTGAAGTAGTACGGCTCCTCTACTGTCGCGTCGTCGTCGAGGTCGTCGTTGCTATCTACTTCGAAATAGTCCCAAACCCCATCGTTATCATCATCCACGTCAAAGTGATCGTAGACTATGTCCCAGTCATCATCAAGATCGTTGGTGTTGTTGTACATACAATTCGGAGTCCAAGATACCTCGGGCATCGGTTGACCACAGTCTATGTCTGGGTCGACGTCATCGTTCAACTCGTCAGCAATCTCGTCTGGGAAGAAGTTGCCATTGTTATCGGAAGTCCATTGGAAGAATCCGAATTGAGTGACGCCGAGGTATGCTATCCAAAGGTCTCTGTTGTGCTTCATGTCGACATACGTATAGGCCACTGATGGTGAAGGATTACTGGTTGGGTCGAAAGTAAACCAGAAGCAGTTCATGTCACAACTCCCCAACCCAGTTGGATGATTGGTGCCGTCATACGCTCCGTCATCCCAGTCAACGTCTGGCCTTGTGCTGTATGGAACTGTGAAGGATTGCCCCCCTGACTGTGTTGGAGTTAGGAGAGGTGCCTTGAACGCGTATGCGTATATGTGTCCGCAGAATCTCTCTTGGGTGGCTGAGAGGATTACTGTGCCACAGGAGTTCCCGTCAAGAGTTCCTCCCATCTTGACATCATCGACGTCAAGAACACCATCGTTGCCCTCGTCCTGGTCCCACCAGTCGGGCATCCCATCGCCATCCTGGTCCACGTCAATTCCATTTACCAAAGAGTCCCCATCGTCGTCAATGTCGAAGAAGTTGCCACCGTTGTAAGGGCTCCACTTCATCATCAAGAACCAGTACATCTCGGGGATGGTCCCGCTGATTGAGTCGAACGAGGTTGGGTCATATCCGTTGTAGTCCAGCATGAAGCTGTTATCCTCATTGAATGGATTGAACCCCCATGTGATATTCCAGTAGTAATTGGGAACTGCTGCATATGCATCGCTGTCCTCGGAGCCATCTATTGCGTCTCCATCGCTCTGTGGCCAGCTGTTGCCCCAGAAGTTGTCTGTGTTGTCGGTGTCGACCACCCCGCAGTTTCCATCATCCGGATCGTAGAAGTCGTTGATTCCGTCATTGTCGTCATCCCAGTCTTCATCATTTGCTAGTCCATCTCCGTCTACGTCGGTATCGATGTCGTTTGTTCCGTCGTCTCTGTACTTCGATCCATTTAGTTCGTGAAGGTCGGCATCGTTGTCCAAGTCACAGTCGGGATCTATGTCGAGCCAGTCTAGGATCCCGTCTCCGTCGTCGTCCATATCCACCCAGTTGTTCAACCCGTCTCCATCCCAGTCATTGAAACCGGTGTAGGAGGTCCTCCATAGCACGCATTTGTCACTGGGGTTCTGTGGGTTTGGGTTGGAGACGCTAGCGCAGTCCCATGTGGCAACCTCAGCAGATGAGTTTAGTGGATAAGGGTCATACTCGTTTTCCAGACCGTCATCATCGAGGTCCCATGGTTGCGAACCACCCATCAAATTGTCAGGGTTTTCGGACCCACCCATGTCGGTATCTAGCCAGTCCCACACCATGTCGTAGTCGGCATCGATGGACCTGAATCTGTCATCGTCCAGGTCCCCATCATAGTCTATTTCGCAATCGGTACCTGGGGTCTGGATGTCGACAACTGAACCGTTGAAGACTTGGGTTGGGTAGTCTCTCTGTCCGTCCCCATTGGTGTCCAGTTGCCTGCACGAGTCTGGGATTCCGTCGTTGTCGTCATCGACGTCGTACATGTCTGCAAGTCCGTCGTTGTCGTCATCCGTATCTGACGAGTCAGGAGACCCGTCGTTATCGTTGTCTGGATCTAGAAAGTTCGGAATCCCGTCGCCATCGAGGTCGCCATCGACGATTTCTGTGAATGCCTGCTGCCTCGGATGCTCGAGGGCGTGGAGGGCTACGTAGTCGAGGCCGTCAACGTATTCCGCGTAGTCCTCAGGATCCCATCTCTCCCAGTCATCCCAGAGTATGTCTGTATCTGAGGTGATGAGTGATGTCTGAGAAGAATCCCATGGGTGGATGTCGTCTATGTCTTCTACACCGTCGTTGTCGTCATCCAGATCGAAGTAGTCCTGAATTCCATCGGAATCGAAGTCGCACGGCCATACGAACTGGTCGATCCTCCCATCGTTGTCATCGTCCTCATCGTAGGAGCCTCTGCCTGAACCATCGATGTCTTCGTCTGTAATCCCGTCATTGTCGTGATCCATTGGGTTCTGATCTACCAGGTAGTTGAATCCAACAGCCTGACCGGTCCAAGGATGGATAGTAGTGGGTTCAACATGACGATCTGAGGAGACGTTCCATGGGTCGTTTCCTTGGGAGTAGTCCACTGGTCCCTCAAGGATGCCGTCGTTGTCATCGTCCCAGTCGAACTCGTCCCGGATGCCGTCGTTGTCGTGATCCAGTGGGTCTGTTCCGTAGCAACCATCGAATCTCTCGATTAAATCGTTGATTCCGTCGTTGTCATCGTCCAGATCGTTCAAATCGTCAATTCCATCGTTGTCGTGATCCTCTGTGTTGGTCTCCTCTAGGAAGAAGCCGTAGCTTGGATCGAGAGCCAAGGCCGCGGTGTCAGAGACTTTCCCGTAAATTGCGGCTGGGTCATTGTAGAACGGATCATGGAATGCTGCCTGTTGGAATGGGTTTGTGGTTGCGGGTTGGCTCTGGCTTTCTCCCTGTACTGGGCCACCAAACTGCTCAAGTTGCTGGTAGGCCATTCTCTTTGGTGAATCATCGGTTCTCGTTCTTTCCGGCGAGTCGTCCGAATCTGGAATGACAGAAAGCTGGGTACTAAGGAGCATCAGTGCGATTATAGAAATCGCTGGTAGTATTCTCTTGTTTGTGTTTCTCTCTTCCTTGCTAGTCATACAAATCACCGCTTACCCTCGGGTAGATTCGTCGCCCGATTCTACGTGCTTATGAATGGATGGCACCCTACGGATAATTCCGTATCACAGCGAGGTGGATGTATCATCTCGAGGCTGTCAATTTCTATGATATGTCGAGCCTCTATTGATTTCCGAGGCTCTGTAGAGTTGCTCCATCAGCAAAGCTGCAGCCATTTCATGGGTGAGAGTGAGTTGTGAGAGGGAGATGGTTTGATCTGCTGACTGTTTCAGTTCCTTGCTGAAACCGTCGTGAGGTCCCACGGCTAGATTTGTTGTCTCGCCCTCGAGTATAGCAGTTTTGAGCCAAGTTGCCATTTCCTCACTGCTCATTTTGGTTCCTTCCTGATCTAGGAGGACTAGTCGTCCGGATAGATGGGAGAGTGCTGATTCGTAATTACTACTGTCTGTAGTTTCTGAAAATTGGACTGATATCCCTCTTGATCTGACTCTGTTCTGATATCCACTAAGTATGGCATTGATGTCCCTGTCTTTCGGCTTGCTATCCAGGTGGACAATGACTCGTCCCATGTGGTCTCGTGTGTGTAGAGGCACTTAGGGCTTCACAAACCATCAAGTCATTGAGCACAGGCGTTCCACATATGGGGTGGTGGCCTTTCCGAAGGAAGAGGGTTTTCCATAGCGAACCGCATATCAAGAGTTCAAAAATGTGGATTCAGGACCTTAGAGAGGCTTGCGAGAGGAACTTTGAGCAGAGAGAGAAGGGGCAGTTGAAAGTCGAGGAAATCAGAAATAAGTGGAGAGAGGCACATTCTGAAGGAGAGGTTGACGAATCTCTCCTTGATGGTCTGGAGAGGAGGTCTGAGTTGCTAATTCGTGCAAAGGATTCTGAATGGTCTAGATTATTAGATAACGAAGATTTTTGGAAGGTTGGATGGGGTAGCAAGGTGGAGGAGTAAGATGTTTCTCTGGATTATTCTACTATGTGGACTTGGTGGTTATTGCTACTATCTAAGCAGACTGCAACCCTTTCCAGAAAAGGGTAATAGATTTGCTATGATTCTCTTTTCTGGTGCCCTGGTACTCTGGATATCAAGTACCAGTCCAGAAGAGGCAGGGGGCGATCTGCCAGCAGCGATTTCGGTTTTTCTTGGGGGAATTTTCGTCATCACTGGCATCAGGGATATGAGCATAATGAAGACTGATGTAATCGTAGCTCCACTTGCTGGAATTCTGTTCTGTATTGGTGGGATTAGTCTGCTGTCCTCCAGATGGGAGGTGGCTACTCAATTGGAGCAAGTTGGTTCTTTCATTCTAGCCAGTACGATGGTAATTGTTCAGTTGTATCTATCCTTCAGGGGTCTGGTAATCGGAGTTCCTGGAATAGCGTGGTCGAAGTCAGGATTGAGGCAGATCCACAGAGGACTGATTCTTGGTCCCAATGGTGCAATTGCTCACTTTGAGAGGTCTTGGGACGTGGAGGATCAATGGATAAATTCAATGAGTTACGCGGCCCTTGTTCTAATCCATAGGCATCTTGGAAATCTCGAGGACGAAGGGAAGAGTCTGGCAGAGTTAGAGAAGTTAGGAGGGTGGGAATCGGTTGATTCTTCCTGGACTCAAGCGATAGAAGAGGGTTTGTTGGCTTCTGTTCCTATCTGAGTACGATTGAAAGCATGTAACCCGTCGGACATACATGGTCCGAATTAACAGAGTTCACACTGGATCGGGGGACGGAGGCAATACTTTCCTTCTAGACGGAAAGAAAGTTGGGAAGGAAAGTCCTCGAGTTGGACTGTTCGGGACGATTGACGAGTTGAATTCACAGGTGGGCGTAGTGAGGATGGAGTTCGGAAGAATGCCAGGAATTACCAGATTCCATCGGCCCGACGAGGCGGACGACGCGTTGATGAGGGTGCAACAGGAGCTCTTTGATTTGGGTGGAGAGTGTGCCTGCACCCCCGGCAAACTTCCTGAACAAATGGCCTTAGTTGGAATGGAGCAGTGTGATCGATTGGTTGACGAAATGGATCATTGGATCGAGGAGTTGGTTCCACTTGAGTCGTTCATCCTTCCAATGGGATCCGCGCCTGTCGCTTTCCTTCATGTGGCTAGAACTGTAGCTAGAAGGGCGGAGAGAGAGGCTTGTGGGCTTAGAGAAGCGGAAGGAGATGGCTCTGTCAGAGATGAGGTGATATGCTATCTGAATAGAATCTCTGACTGGCTTTTTGTCTTGGCACGGTGGATAGCAAAGAACACCGGAGAAAGTGAGACTCTGTGGACACCACTTGGGAAGAGAGAGTCCGAATCATAGGTTTCGACCGCTTGAGCGGAGATGTTCCCGGGCTGAGCGGAGAAGTTCCTTCTCTTGCTCAAAGGTAATCAGATCCTCTGCATCATCCATCTGAAGCCAGAGGTAATTTGTGTGCTCGTGAGAGAGATGGACATCAATTTCGTCCGTTTCGGCTAGGTACCAAAAAACCTGCTTGGGAGTCTCTCTGCCCCTCCTAACATATGTGTACTCGGTCTTCTCGCACCACGAGTCATCTATGCTTACTTGCGATATTCCGGTCTCCTCTGTGAGTTCGCGAAGTGCGGTTGAATGATGATCTGGGTCCGTCTTCTCGACATGCCCCTTTGGGAAACTCCAGTGACCTTGTGGATACTGTAGTAGCAAAATGCTGTCGAAGTTTAGCAGGATGAAACCGCAAGAGGTCTCGAGCGAGCCAGGTCTGCTCTGCATTGAGGAGCATGTTGTGGTTGAGGATGAAAACCTTCCGTGGATATGTTTCTTAATTCCGAAACCACCATTGGTGATACCATTTGCCCAAGGGCGTGGCTGAGGGCGTCTTTGATTTGGAAATTAGGAGAATTATCACTGATAGTGATCTTGACGGCGTAGTTACCGGTGCAATTCTTCGCCGCTGGTGGACGGATGCGGATGTCATCTTCGGCCATCCGGGGGAATTGAGAGCAGGGGTTTTCGACGAGATGATTGATTGCTGTACCGCTATTTGCGACCTCCCGATGCACCGTAATTGTGGTCTGAGTATTGACCATCATCAATCGAATAAACCTGAGGAGAATGTTGGGGATTCGATGATAATCTGGAGGGATAGCCCATCGGCAGCTAGGATTGCGTACGATGTCTTCTCCGAACGAGTTGACCTCTCGGATTTCGAGGATCTTCTTGGATGGGTGGACAAGCTCGACAGTGGGGGTATTTCACACGAGGAATATCTGTCTGACAGCCCGGTGCTATGGCTTAGCAGAGTCATCGACGCTGGAGAAGAGGTTGCAATAAAGGTCCTTGAGTTCCTACAGCAAGGGCACTCCGTCGATCAGATATTGTCCGACTCGAAAGTCTCAGAAATTATTATCGATAAAAGGAGGGAGATGGAGGCCCTCATCGAGGCCATTACAGATAGCATGCAGATTGAAGACAGGATGGCCATAGTTAGATTGGAAGGGACCGGGGTTCGGTCAAACGGGTACCAAGTCACCGCCATGGCTGGTGACAAGTGTGATGCTTGCATGGTGATCCATGGTGATTTGGGTGCAACGTTTGGCGATGGTAGCAAATACCCCGTCTCGGCATCTTTCTACACCAATTCCTTCCTTCATCGAAGCGGTGGGTTGTACGACTTGACGGCATTGGCAACCCGTTTCGATCCAGACGGAGGGGGGCATGCAAATGCGTGTGGATGCCGCATAAAGCCAATCGAGGGACTAGAGGTTGAAGATAGGCAAGTTTCGAATGAAGATGTATCAAGAAACATTGCAGTCTGGCTTCAGATGTGGTCTGAGCGTAGTAGGTAGCAAGTTTTTCATGCCTTCTTCCAGACTGCTCGGTATCGTTTTCCTTCCTTCTCAGGGATGAATGCAGAGTATTTCTCTACTTCTTCCAATTCTTTACCAATTTGATTGAGGAAATCCCACGTCAGTGGCCATGGAGGTCCGCTTGCCTCCGTGCTCGATTCGTCCGCTAGCCTCCCGATGCAGATTAGAGACCCCCCTCTTGCTAGCAACGGTGCTAGATTTGGGGATGCTCTTTTTCTGATCTCCTCAGGGATTGCTTGCAGAATGTGCACTTCCAGCACTAAGTCGAACTTGCCGGTCCATCCTTTTTCCGGATTCAGCAAGTCGCCTGCGACCCAATCAATATCAGTATCTTGATGCAAATGACGAGCCCACTCCACTGCTTCCTCTGAGATATCGAAAGCGGTTACTGACCATCCTCTTTTCCATAGAAAAGAGGCGTCCTCGCCCAATCCTGAACCGACGACTAGAGCTCTGCCTGATGCTTCGTTATCGTTTGACCACTCTACCAATAATGGATGCGGTTCCTTCCAATCCCAAGGGATCTGCTCCCTGTCTCTTTTCGAGTATCGGTAAAGGTCCTCGAACCACGATAGGGGTTGCTCTGAGGATTCTGCTTTGCTTACCATTTCAAGCATTCTTTCTCGGACTTCGTCCATTTTACCAAGCCTACATGTGGGAGACTACTGCGTTTCCGAAATCTGAACATGAAAGGAGAGTTGCGTCGTCCATCAGTCTCTCGAAGTCGTAGGTTACCGTCTTTGAGGAAATTGCCCCCTCCATCCCCTTGACAATGAGATCCGCCGCTTCGGTCCACCCCATGTGCCTAAGCATCATCTCTGCCGAAAGTATTAGGCTTCCTGGATTGACCTTGTCCTGGCCTGTGTACTTGGGTGCCGTTCCATGGGTTGCCTCGAAGATTGCGATTCCTGTATCGTAGTTGATATTGGCACCGGGTGCGATTCCAATTCCTCCGACTTGTGCCGCTAGCGCATCTGAGATATAGTCGCCATTGAGGTTCATGGTAGCAAGTACGCCATATTCCCTTGGTCTAGTTAGAACCTGCTGAAGCATTGCGTCTGCTATTACATCCTTCACAGTAATCGTGGTTCCAGTATTGGGGTTTTCGAACGTGCACCATGGTCCGCCATCGAGCTCGGTGGCTCCGAACTCTTCCTTTGCTAGCAGGTATCCCCAGTCTCGGAATCCTCCTTCTGTGAATTTCATTATGTTGCCTTTGTGAACAAGAGTGACCGAGTCCTTGTCATTATCTACAGCGTATTTTATCGCCGCCCTAACAATTCTATCTGTTCCCTCCTTACTGATGGGCTTAATTCCCAGTCCCGCTGTATCCGGGAATCTGATTTTGTCTACTCCCATTTCCGTCTGGAGGAAATCTATCACCTTTCGAACTTCTTCGCTACCTGCCTCCCACTCTATTCCGGCATAGACGTCTTCGCTGTTCTCTCTGAAAATTATCATATCCACGGCACCCGGATCCTTGACTGGGCTGGGAGTTCCCCGGAACCACCTAACAGGCCTAACACAAGCAAATAGGTCCAATTGCTGTCTAAGAGCGACGTTGAGGCTTCTGATTCCACCACCCACTGGAGTCGTGAGCGGCCCTTTGATAGAGATGAGTCCGTCTCTCATTGCTTGCTTGGTTTCTTCCGGTAGCCATTCTCCGGTCGCATCGAATGCCTTCTGTCCAGCTAGCACTTCTGACCAACGAATTCTTCTCTCGCTCGCATAGGATTTTTCGACTGCACTGTCGACCACATTGATCATCACAGGAGTGATATCTATGCCAATACCATCTCCCTCAATGTAGTGTATTTCGGGGTTGTTTGGAACTGCCAATTGCCCGTTCGAAATTGAAATGCGCTCGCTATCTGACATGTCTCTCACCACTCCGACCGGAGAGGCATAGATGAAGCCAACCCTTCAAGGAGGTGAGTTGTGTCGAGGGGGCATGAACGGCGAAGTGGTTTGGACTGAAGAGGCGGGATATGTCGGAACCACAGGTAGAGGTAAGAGGTTCGGAATTTATGGATCTGATACGCCTAGTCCCATGGAAATGGTTCTACATGGCCATGCTGCGTGCTCTCTGATTGACGTAATCGATGGACTGAAGCATAGAAAGGAAAATGTGGAGTTCATCAAGGTGGAGGTTGAAGCTGATAGGGCGGATGAGTCGCCTAAGGTTTTCACATCGATTAGAATGCGATACATAGTGAGGGGCGAGGTCCCAGAAACCCTAGTTAAGAGACTCATTGAAAGCAGTCACGAAAAGCACTGTAGTGTCGGAATCATGATTACTCGCTCGGGTGCCAGCCTAGAGTGGACTCTGGAAATGAAATCCTAGATAATAGGCAAAATTATTCGCGATTCCAAAAATTGGAACTGTCATTTTTTTCGTCAAAATAGTCATCTCAATGCTGTCTTCGATACTAAGCATTAAACACCCCCCATTCGGAAGCGCAACTCCCTTGCACAGACGGGACCATTCCCGACTGATACGATATGGGAGGCGATGAAGAATGCAGACGAAAATTAAGTCCTCTGGAGATGGTTCTGACCCTGAGAAGGGGTTAGTCGTAGAGCGCAGGTTCACGTCTGCAGACCAAGACCCATTCGAGTCCTTTGACTGGATTGACATGGATGTCGAGATCAGGAATCCTGATGGGTCCATGGCTGACTCGATAGAGGGGGTGAAGTTGCCCTCGGGATTCTCAGGGATCCCTGGGAAGGTTTGTGCTCAGAAGTATCTGCGCAAGGCAGGTGTTCCGAAGTACCTTCGAAACGTTCCCGAAGATGGAATTCCCATCTGGCTACAGCGAAGTGAGCCAGACCACGAGCGGTTGCAGTCGATCGATGCTGCCGAAAGAATGGGTGGTGAGACTGATGGAAGACAACTCTTCCGTCGACTCGCAGGGACCTGGACCTACTGGGGCTGGAAGTACGGCTACTTCGCAAGCGAGGCAGATGCCCGTGCGTACTTCGATGAGATGTGCTATCTGATTGCTAGTCAGAGATCAGCACCAAACAGCCCCCAGTGGTTCAACACAGGCCTACACTGGGCCTATGGAATTGAAGGGCCGCCACAGGGTCACAGTTTCGTCGATCCGGAGACGGGTGAAGTTGGGCTGTCCACTAGCGCATACGAGCACCCCCAACCCCATGCTTGCTTCATTCAGTCCGTCTCAGATTCTCTCGTGGGCGGGACTGATTCAATAATGGGACTTTGGAATCGTGAGGCACTTCTTTTCAAGTATGGCTCGGGGACCGGTTCTAACTTCTCCAACATCAGGGGAGCAGGTGAACCCCTCTCCGGCGGCGGTACCTCGAGTGGTTTGCTGTCATTCCTAAAGATAGGGGACAGGGCTGCAGGCGCGATAAAATCGGGTGGAACTACAAGAAGAGCTGCAAAGATGGTTACCTTGGACCTAGATCATCCTGACATCGAAGAGTACATCGATTGGAAGCCGACGGAGGAGGAGAAGGTTTCAGCCCTGGTAATCGGTAGTGCAATTCTGCAAAAGCATGCAGATTTGATAATGGAGTCAATTTGGTCATTTGGAGGTGACGAAGGCAGATTCAGCCAGAAAACAAACCCTGGTCTGAAGAAGGCGATGGTCCGTGCCATAAACGATAGTGTTCCACAGGCCCATATTCAGAGAATACTAGACCTAGCTGAGCAAGGCTGGAAGGGTTTAGAGTTTGATTCCCTAGACACGGACTGGCAAGGAGAGGCCTATGCCACTGTTTCGGGGCAGAACAGCAACAACTCAGTTAGAGTCCCCAACTCATTCATGGATGCGGTCAAGTCTGGCGGAGAATGGAGCCTCTACTTCAGAACAGAGAGAGAGGCTGCAGCAGATGAGGATAGGGCCCCCATGCCCTACAAGACCCTGGATGCGGGAGCATTGTGGGATAAGGTCGCATATACCGCCTGGGCGTGTGCCGATCCTGGCGTCCAATTCGACACCACGATCAACGAGTGGCACACGTGTCCAGAGGCTGGGAAGATCAACGGATCAAACCCCTGTTCGGAATACATGTTCCTGGATGACACTGCGTGCAATCTAGCCAGCATCAACCTTCTTCACTACTACGATCTAGACACTCACAAGTTCCAGGTCGAGGACTTCAAGCACAGCGTCAGACTCTGGACCACCACGCTGGAGATTAGCGTCCTCATGGCACAGTTCCCATCTGAGTCGATTGCAAAGGGGTCATACGACTACAGGACGCTTGGTCTTGGATACTGCAACATAGGATCGCTACTGATGCACATGGGGATCCCCTATGATGACGAGCGGGCTTACGCCATTTGCGGAGCGTTGACCTCGATAATGTGCGGCGAGAGTTACGCCACTAGCGCGGAGATGGCATCCGTACTCGGACCATTCCCCGACTACGAGAGGAATGCGGAGCACATGCTCAAGGTAATGCGCAACCACAGGAGGGCCGCGTACGATGCTCCCGAGTCTGAGTACGAGGGTCTGACGGTCCCCCCCATGGGGATCAATTCGAAGAAGTGCCCCAAGGATCTCTTGGATGCGGCCAGGAGTTGCTGGGACCGGGCCCTGATGGATGGCGAGGAGCATGGGTTCAGGAACGCTCAGACCACGGTGATAGCCCCGACCGGGACAATAGGACTGGTCATGGGTGCGGACACCACTGGTGTGGAGCCCCAGTTCTCGCTCGTACAGTACAAGACGCTCGCCGGAGGTGGGTCACTGAGAATAATCAACCACGGAGTCCCCAATGCCCTTAGCAGGCTGGGTTATTCTGAGAGCGATGCTCTCGCTATTGAGGAGTACATCATGGGAACGAAGAGGCTTGGTGACTGCCCGAGTATGCCTATTCAGAGATTGAAGGAAGCCGGATTCGAGGATTCACTTCTCGCGTCAATCGAAGGGAAGTTGGCTGACGTCTTCGACTTGAGGTCTGCCTTCGCGCCATCCATCCTTGGTGAGGAGTTCTGCGTAGGAAAGCTCGGAATGACGAAGGCACAGGTTGATGACCCGTTCTTCGACACCCTAGGGTTCATCGGACTCACCGGACAGGAGATTGACTCTGCGAATGACCACATCTTCGGATACAACACCATAGAAGGAGCACCGGGTTTGAAGGAAGAGCACCTAGCAGTTTTCGACTGTGCCACTCCGTGTGGGAAGTACGGCAAGAGGTCAATCGCCTGGGATGCGCATGTCAAAATGATGGCAGCGGCCCAGCCGTTCATCTCCGGGGCGATCTCGAAGACGATCAACATGCCTTCTGATGCTTCGATAGAGGACGTGAGGGAGGCCTACAACCTCAGCCACGCTACTATGAACAAAGCCTGTGCAGTCTACAGAGACGGTAGCAAACTGTCACAACCGCTGATGAGCCAGTTGGTCGACTCCATGGACCTGGAAGAAGAGGAAGAGGAAGAGTCGGTCGTGGAGAAGATGGTGGAAGAGGCCGCCAGTGCCCTACCTCTGCCAGAGGCGGTGGCCATGCCGGTCGCAAAGGCCCTAGTCGAGAACTACATCGCGTCCAAGAGGCCACTCCCACACAGGAAGAGGGGGGCGAACTTCAAGGCCAGAGTGGGTGGTCACAGCGTGCGTCTTATCACCGGGGAATACGAAGACGGGAAGCTCGGTGAGATATTCCTGCTGACCTCAAAGGAAGGCGCCGCTTGGAGGGCGCTCCTGTCACAGTTCGCGATCGCGGTGTCAATCGGGTTGCAACACGGGGTGCCCATAGATGCCTTCGTGAAGTCATTCACATTCACCAAGTTCGAGCCTAGCGGGATGATAGAGGGTGGNAGCGGCCGGGTGAAGATGTCCTCGAGCATCATCGACTGGGTCTTCCGCGAGCTCGCGATAGAGTATGCTGGCAGGAACGACCTTGCCCACGTGCCTCTGGAGGAGGAAGACCTGGATCCGTTCTCCATCAGCCGCCCAGAGGTGACGGAGCAGGGACTAGCCCGAAGCCATGGAGAGAGGCGCGAGGTCCAGATGACCTTGGAGGCGGCTGTTGGTGATGTTGATGCGAGGACCAGGCAGGCTGCGAAGGAGAGGGGCTTCACTGGGGACATCTGTGACGATTGCGGTGGCAGCCAGATGGTCAGGAACGGGACTTGTCTCAAGTGCAACGAATGCGGCTCCACCACTGGCTGCTCTTGATCCGTTTTCCTGAATCCTGGTGAGTCAGAAGTGATTACTGATTATCTCTCAGTGCGCTGATTTCAGATCTCAAGTTCGATGTTGAGGTTCTGAATTAGCTCCTTGTACCTGTTCCTGATTGTTACCTCGGTCACGCCAGCCACCTCGGCAACCTCTCTTTGGGTCCTTCTCTTTCCACAAAGCACGCTTGCGATGTAGATAATCGATGCGGCTATTCCGGTTGGACCGCGCCCGCTGGTCAATTCCTTCTCCTGTGCAGCAGCGATTAGCTCGTAGGCCTTGGCCTGAACCTCTGCATCTAGATCTAGGCCAGAGCAGAACCTTGGGATGTAATCCTCCGGCTTGGTTGGTGGTATCTTCATCCTGAGTTCTCGGACCATGAAACGGTAGGTCCGACCGATCTCCTTGCGACCGGTCCTGCTTGCCTCACCTATCTCGTCTAGAGTCCTTGGATTCTCGCATATCCTGCAAGCAGCGTAGAGGCTAGCAGCAGCTACGCCCTCTATTGAACGACCGCGGATAAGGCGTGCGTCGACTGCCTTACCATAGGTGACTGCGGCGGTTTCTCTAATCGTCTTGGGGAGTTCCAATCGGCTAGCCATTCTGTCGAGCTCTGCTAGGGCCATGGCCTTGTTTCGCTCTGTTGCGTTGCTGACTCGGGATCTCTTCTGCCACTTCCTCATCCTGTAGAACTGGCTCCTGTATCTGCTGGAAATCGACTTTCCAGAGTAGTCCTTGTTCTGCCAGTCGATGTCCGTGGAAAGCCCCTTATCGTGCAGCATAACTGTCATCGGTGCGCCGGTTCTTGCGCGCTGATCGCCTTGTTCGGGACTGAAGACACGCCACTCAGCGCCCTGGTCGATCACCTTGTCCTCAAGAACGAGGCCGCAGTCTTCGCAGACAACTTCTCCCCTGGATTCGTCTTTCTTCAGATTTCGGCTTCCACATTCATCGCACTTCACGGTGTCTTCAACAAGGTAATTTGACATTCATCCTCACCCCCCTTTTAGCAAAAAGGTATTAAATTCGCGAAAGACATCTTATTTAAGGTTATTATTTTATCAAACTAGCCCAAGATGAGGAGGAAGAAAGTGAAACTCATCGAGAATCGTGAAATAAGATTCTGCTTTGGGGGTATGTGAGGGGTAGAATGTCAGAAGGATTGTGGCCGCCGGAGAATATCAGTCTGAGTCCTGGAAAGAGAGTTCTATTCCTGACAAAGGACCTTGCTTTGGTTCGGAAGCAACTCTACGATGGATTGGATCTCAGAATGGAAGACTTGTCTGTTGACGATCTTCTAGACGACATCAACACCGATGTGATGACCCCGGCTTGGGTCTGTTTTGATCATGAGCCAGCAATGATCGCTGAGAATGCATATGCTGGACTGATGCATGAAGGGAGCAGAGTCTTCCAGCCTCGTGCTTTGATTGATGGCGGGTTCGAAGTAATCGTATCAGGCCACAGGAAGGGGACCGGGTCCAGTAGAGAAACCGCACCACAATGTGAGAGATGGTCAGGAATCAGAATTGTGATCGCTGCTTCTTTTGCTCCCATTCACGAGAGGAACAATCTGAATCTAGGTCAGTTGATGGGCGATCATTCGATGCTGATCAGGCTCCAGAACGACGAGAGCATTCCCCTATCCGAGTTTACTGAGAAGTATGATCCGGTAAGTAGTCTGATACTCGAGAACGGAGGAATACTTCCCTTTGCTAAGAGGTTAAAGGAGGGTGCAGTGGAACTGCCTGAATTCAGTACACAAGAGCGCCCCATGACTATGATAGAGAAGTTGGTCTCTAACAAGCTCCTGGGAACGAATGGGAAGAAGAGGTTCGTCAAACCGGGAGACGCAGTGCTAGCTCAAGTCGATGGAGGATACTCCCATGAGTTCACGACGGCTCAGGTCCACACTTTCCTGGCAGACGAGTATGGCGAGGATTACAAAATTCCTAGGCCCTCCAAATTTGCTGTTTTTGAGGACCATCTGCTATATGCTACCGGTGTACCGAGATTCGGAAAGTTCACTGATAAGATCCAGACTCTGAGAGATATGCAGAACTCTTTCCAAGAGCATACCGGAGTCCGAGACTACTCCGCGAAGGACGGGGTTAGCCCTGGGATATGTCATCAAGTAGCTCGAGAGGAATTCATAGACGTTGGCGATTTCATCCAGGCTACAGATTCGCATACTTGCATGGGAGGAGCATCGAATTCGCTAGCATATGGAGTGGGTTCGACAGAGTATGCAAATCTGATTCACAATCAATTTGCATTTGTCAACGTCCCCGAGAGTATTCGCTTCGAATTAATCGGGGAGCTTGATCCGGGTTGCACTGCAAAGGATGTGATTCTGCATATACTGTGGCGATTTGCTGCGGAGTCAGAGACCTTGGACATGAGTATGGAATTCGGTGGGGAGGGTCTAGCGAGCCTTTCCATGGATGAGAGGGCAACTCTTTGCAATATGGCTACCGAATGCAGCGCTAAGACTGGGATTTGTGAAGCTGACGAAATTACCGTAGACTGGTTGATCTCTCGTAGAGAAGGTCTCGATGCTGCATCAATTAGACGAGATTTTGTTTTACCAGATTTCGGAGCGGTGTATGGAGGGGGGGTTCACGAAATTGATCTGTCTCAGATTAGGCCAATGGTTGCTCATCCGGGTAGCCCCGACGAGGGGGTTCCCTCCGATCCAACAAATGGCGCCTACATTGACGATATCGGAGATGTTGCAATCGACATTGCCTATGCTGGTTCGTGCACTGCAGGCAAGGATGACGATTTCTCGTACTACGCTATGGTTTGCGAAGCCGCACTAGATGCGGGACTCGTTGTTTCGGATGGAGTAGATTGCTACATCCAGTTCGGATCAAAGTCGGTGAAGGAGCTGTCAATGACCATGGGGTGGACTGAAACGTTCGAGAGAGCGGGTGTGAAACTCATAGATCCAGGCTGTGGAGCTTGCATAGGAGCAGGGCCAGGGGTAAGTGATGACCCTGAACAGGTTACTGTTTCGGCGATAAATAGGAACTTCCAGGGCCGTTCTGGCCCGGGAAAGCTGTACCTCGCAAGTCCTCTGACAGTAATGACCAGTGCCTTCACTGGGAAAATAACTGCATGGCATCCTGAGATTTTCCTCTGAAACGGGTGACTACGCCTAGAGCTTGGGGCATTGTTCAATAGCGGTCTCGTGGCGGCCATGGGCTACCTTGCAAGCCCCTAGTCATTTGGACAAGGGAGGACTTGGTGGTGGTGGATGAATGGACCCTGCAGAAAGACTCTCTAGCAAACAAAAGCAGATTTCAATTAGCGAGTTCTTC
>PBNI01000014.1 GCA_002723045.1 Methanobacteriota archaeon
CGAGACCTCTGTGCAGATAATTACGGTCACAGTGGACCCGTGGACTGACAACTCAAGCGTACTGGGCAACTATGCAGATGTGAGAGGACTTAGTTGGCCGCACCTGACTGGCAGTGTCGAGGACCTGGAACCAGTGTGGATGAACTTCGACGTTGGCCTTGCAACTTACGACACTGACCTTGACAATGACGGAATTGCTGACGGTTTCGACAGTTGCCCCGACACCCCAGAGGGAGAGGAGGCAGACAACAACGGTTGTGGAAAGGACACACAGCAACCGGACGGAGAGGTTGTTACAAACCACCATCCTCTCGACTACTGGGTCGATCACACTACTGGGACAATTATCGTGGACAAGGATATGAACCAGAGAGTCTGGTGGGGAGACACTGACTGGAACCCTGAACTGGTCCTCGAAGACATCTTGAGCCTAGTTGAAGAAGAGTGAAATATCCTCGTTATGAGGGGCTGGATATGGGAGATAAGTACAGGGTTACAATCGTAGTGTTGTGCTTCCTTCTGGCTGGATGCTCAGGTTCGGATGACCTGGGAATAATTGGCACAGAGTACAAGGACCCGCCCGAAGCACCGGACTTCACGCTTGAGAACCAATTTGGCGAGGATGTGTCACTATCTGACTTCGATGGAAAAATCGTCGTAGTGGCATTCATCTACACCTCCTGCCCCGATGTCTGTCTGATTATCTCATCCAACCTAGACTATGTGAAACAGAACATGGGGGATCATTCGGAAATGGTGGAATTCATCTCGATTACCATTGACCCTGCTAGGGACACAACATCCCATCTGATGGAGTGGACTTCTGCTAGGGGCTACGAATGGAACCACCTGACTCACGATCGGGGTTCAGTGATTCAATCTGTCTGGGATGAATGGAACGTTGTGGTCGATGCCGAGCACATAGCGAACAGCCTCCCGCCGGAGGAAGCCATGGTGAGATTCGCGGTCCTGTATCCGGACAACTCCTCTTTGACATCTGACAACGCTTGCCAGGATCCGTTCAACCTGACTTGCTTCGAGAATGGAGGAGATTTCGCATCGTTCGCCCTAATTGAGAGTTCAGGGGTGCATTATGACATCGAAAATGGATCCATTGGAAATTGGACATCCAATGAAACATGGGAGTGGCATTTGCACTCATGGAGTGAAGATAATGAGACCTGGGAAATGGTCGAAGGGGAGATTTCTGAGATTGAAGTCGGCATCGGCACCCATCTGGCATGGATTGCGAGCAATGCGAACATCAGCAGGGCCCCGCCGGGCGTGGACTGCAACGGCAAGGGCTGGGTGATGGGTACCGGTCCCGCCTCTCACTGCATGTGCGACGACGGGTGGGAGCGCCCGGGAGATGACTGGTTGTCGTGCGTTTCCGATGGTAGCTCTTCGCACTCTTCGAACGACACCGACCCACATGAGGAGAGTCTCGGGGAGTACGAGATCGGGCATTCGACTGTGACTTTCATCATCGACAAGGATCAAAGAAAGAGGGTAGCCTACTCTGGCATTCACTGGGATGTGAGTGATTTCCTCCAAGACGTCAAGACTCTGGCGGACGAGTAATCATAGCAGCGGCATCTTCCTCAGCCTCTCGAGGTCTGGTTGGTAGAGTTGACGGATGTCATCCAAGCCCAGAATTAGCATCGCGAGCCTCTCGAGACCCATTCCCCATGCGCATACGGGCCACTCGGTACCCAGTGGCTCGGTTACTTCTGGTCTGAAGATTCCTGAGCCACCTAGCTCCAGCCACTCCCCCTTCCAGAGGATATCGACCTCGGCACTCGGTTCCGTGTACGGGAAGTATGCTGGCCTTACCCTCACGTCCGGATACCCCATCTTCCCATAGAATGTCTTGAGAGTTGAAATCAGCATGGGGAGATTAGCATCGGGCTCGTGGATGATGCCCTCGATCTGGTGGAACTCCGGCATGTGAGTCCTATCGATAGTCTCCTGCCGGAACACCCTTCCGATTCCGAAGACGCGTGATGGCTTACTCGGGTTATCCGCGATGTGCCTCACTGTGTTGACTGTGGTGTGAGTCCTTAGCAAGGGCTTCTGAGCCTCTTGCCTGTCGAATTTCCCGCCCCAACCCCTGCTTCCGGTATCGTGACCGTGCTCGTGGACCCGGGACCAGAGATCCAAGTAGGAGTCTTCGACCTCAACTTTTGTGGGTTGATCCAGGTAGAATGTGTCTTGCATTGTCCTGGCCGGATGAGACTGGGGGATGAACAGGGCATCCATGTTCCAACCTGCTGACTGGACGTAGTCCCCATCAATCTCAGAGAAACCCATCTCGAGGAAAACTGATCGAATTCTCTCAATTAGTGATTGCATCGGATGCCGGCGACCCCCCATCGGGGTTGGGGCTGGTGCTTGAACATCGAAAGGCTTGAACTCCCCTCCCTTCCAAGAGTCGGTCTGAAGCATCTCCGGAGTGAGTTCGCCGATCACTTGGTTCTCAACCAGTTCTGACTGTTCCACTGAGTAGCCAGACTTTGTTAGCCTCCAGGTGCGTGTTGTAATTTCTTCGAATTCGAGGAGTCCGCTGCGTGAGGAGAAATGGGAAACCATGTCTTCATCCAGTGTAGAGGATTCTAGCGATGAGCCAGATAAAGACTTGATGAAATCTGTCCTAAGATTGATTTCATGCGAGATTTCCTCCTCATTAGAGAAAACCAGATTTCCCGACAATACCTCAACCCCCAATCCCTTCAGTATTCCTATTCCAGGTCCCGATTCACTTCTGTCGAATCCTGATGACATTAGAGAACCCATGTCTCTCTGGCTCTCATCTTGGTTTCTGATCCAATCCCAGAGTCTTGATTCAAGAAGGCGATCATCTACTGCCTTTTTGCCTTCTGAACCAAGTGAGACGAGTCTAGAAGTGGATTCTTCGATCTCAACCAGTCCTTCCTCCTGAAGGCCCTTGCCTGCTCCAGCGACATGGACTTGGTCATCCCACCCAGTAACTGATAGTAGTTGATCTAGAGTCCATTTCTTCTTGGGCTCGGATAGCATCCCCTTGAGCATTCTCCGCTCATTATTTGCCAGATTCATACCTGCGTCCCCGACCAATCCAGAAGTCATCGACACTTGACGATTGCCGAGACCGTNCCATACTATGATTCATTCTTCCTCGGAGTGCCATAGTTCTNCCTCACATGACGGNCATGTGAATTGACTCGGTTTTTTTCCNTCGACCCAAACGATATTGGCGCATCTTCCGCATAATATCGANGTTCTGATTGGCTCTTCTAGGGTTGTNTCTATTCTGAACATTGGACGACCTGCGTCGGCCATTAATGAGGCGTNTGGAGTCCAAGAATCAAGTGNCGGCANTGTNCTGNCGCCANCATCATCCATGGAAAGTCCAAGAATAAGGAGTATNACGCCCCCGATAGACAGTGGCACAGATAATGACATCGCGAAGGCCGANTTATCATANAGAATTATGCCTGACCCCAGGGCTATGCATATCCAAGCTGAAATAACAATATTCAGTCGTCGATTAGATACTCCGGGCAGTGCACCCATGTGTTTTGGGGGATGGGGTTAGATATCAGCACTATTGAGGAGATAAGACATGTGCAGGGTTCAAGTGGGAAGTAGTCTAGCCGGGGGTACGCCTCAGTAGCTCAGCTCGGTAGAGCATCTGATTTGTAATCAGACGGCCGGGGGTTCAAATCCCTCCTGGGGCTCCAATCTGCACGTCCTTGGTATTATCAACGACTAGGATAATCTGGAAATTGTATCGTAAGTGAAAACTCCCCTTTATTTACCTAAATCGCTACTCGAGTGCATGGCTTTGGAGTGTAACATCGATGCAGCAGGGAAATACGTCAGACTATTGCTAGGCATCTCCGCGATAATTTCTTCCATCCCAGTGGTCATAGTTACTATGTTTGGAGTTCTGGATCAAACGATTGGTTTGGCGATTATTTCCTGTATGTGGGCAGGAGGGTCGTTTGCTATCTTTGAGGGTTGGACGGGCTGGTGCATTGTCCGTTCAATGGGTATGAAAACCCCACTTTGAGCCAATTGTCAAATGCTTGATGATTTACGACCCTGTGTGGGAGCGGAGATTGTAGATGGAAAGTCACTCGCTATGAGTATTCAAAGCGAAGTTGCAGAAGGTGTTACTGAATTTACTTCAAGGGGGGTCAAGCCCCATCTTGCTGTAGTCATTGCAGGCGATGACCAGGCCAGTCATGTGTACGTCAGGAACAAGGAGCGTGCCTGTCAGAAATGCGGAATCATGAGTACGAAGATAGAGATGCCTACCACTGCAAATCTCGATGAAATTATCGAAGTGGTTGAAAGTCTAAATTCTGATCCTAGTGTACATGGCATACTCGTTCAGAGTCCGGCCCCGGATGGGGTGGACGAGTTGCAAATTGCATCTTCAATCCTACCGCAGAAGGATGTTGATGGCTTTCATCCAATAAATCTAGGTCGTCTGGTACAGGGATATTCGGACGGTCTTCTCCCATGCACACCTTCGGGAGTAATGAGCATACTGGAATCCACAGGCGTTGAATTGGAAGGTTCTAGAGCCGTGGTTCTCGGCCGATCTAGAATTGTGGGGATGCCGATGTCGCTGATGTTGGCCCAGAAGGGCAGTGATGCAACTGTAACTATAGTGCATTCAAGAACTTCTGAAATTGAGTCCATATGCAGAGAGGCTGACATTCTAGTTGCGGCGGTTGGCTCTGCACACATGGTTGGCCCGGGATGGGTTAAGCCGGGTGCTTTCGTAGTCGATGTCGGAATTTCTAGGACTGAAGGGGGGCTTGCAGGCGACGTCTCTCCCGATGTATCCGAGGTTGCTGGATGGCTCACCCCGGTTCCTGGAGGAGTAGGTCCGATGACCATAGCCATGCTGATGAAGAACACCTTGGCCGCCGCTGAAATGCAGGTTTCTTAGTCGAATATTCCCATCTCAAACTTGGCATCTTCTGATGCGTGTACTCTTGGATCCCATGGAGGCGAGAATGTCAGATTAACATGGACGCTGTCAATTCCATCAGTTGCCAGTGCGGCCCTATGTACTGCAGCCATCAGCTCTGGGGCAACGGGGCACCCGGGACTGGTCAGAGTCATGTCGACCTCAACGTGCGCTGATTCGATCTTAACCGAGTAAATGAGGCCTAATTCCGTGACCTTGAGTTTTAATTCTGGATCCTCGACATTGGACAGTGAAGACATGACCTCGGACTCATTGGGCATCTAGTTACCACCGGCTAGCATGGATGCCTCATCTTGCACCCTCTTGAACATATTCAGGAAGCCATTTGCCCTGCTTGGAGTTAGGGATGACTTGATGCCCATTTCCTCTGCGAATAATGGGGACATTTCTGAAACGTAGGATGGAGTCATGCCATTCACTGCGATTGATGTGATTGCTATCAAACCCTGAACTATCTGGGCATCAGCACCCCCTCTAAGGACGAAATTGCCATCTTCGTCAAGGGAGCATGAAACATGTGCACGGGATTGGCAACCATGAACCTGATTGCCTTCACTCCATTCCTCTTGAGGCAAGGGGGAAGGGTTCCTTTTCGCATATTGGAATAGAAGTTCATACCTCTCCATCGAGTCAAAGCATGCAGAGAATTCCTCTACTATTGGGTCAAGCTTTGCTGGCCAGTCCCTGGACTCAGTCATGAAATGGCGTCAAGGTTGCCCAACTTCAAAGTGCTCATAGCTTGTCCGAAAACCTATCGACAACGTAGGCAAGGTGGTTTACGAAGGCCTCTGCCTCCTCCATAGTGTTGTAAAGCCAGAATGACGCCCTGTTTGTGGAGGGGACGCCGAGTGCGTCCATCAGTGGTTGGGCGCAATGGTGACCCGTCCTCACTGCAAATCCTCCTTCGTCAAGGAGTAGGGCGAGGTCCTGGGACTGTATTGATTCATGAAGGAATGATACTGCTCCGCTACTATCGCTTCTGCTTGGGTCCCCATAAACCGTGATGCCTTCGATCTTAGAAATGCTTTCAGCGGTCCACGAGGCAATCTTATTGATGTGAGAATGGACTTCTTTCATGTCGAATCTTTCCAGCCACTCTACTGCAGCGCCCCAACCGATCGCCTCTGCTATTCTTGGCGTTCCAGTCTCGAACAATGCATGGCCATCTTGGAAGGTTGATCCATCGGTACTGACAGTCTTGATCATCGAACCTCCTGTCATGAAAGGACCCATCTGCCTCATGGCGTCATTCTTAACGAGTAGGCACCCAATCCCTGTAGGGCCTCCCATCTTATGTGCAGAAATTGCTACAAAATCGACCCCTGAATCATCGAATTTGATCCTCTCGTGGGGGGCCCCCTGGGCACAATCAAGCAGAACCCTGGCACCCTGGGAGTGGGATAGTTCGATGATCCTCTCAATTGGGTTCCGAATTCCGAGAACGTTGCTAGTATGGACTACGCAGACCAGTGAAGCCCCCTCAACTGCGATCTGAAAGGCATCCATGTCAAGGGTGAATGACTTGGTGTCTATGGGGACATACCTGACCTCAACCCCCTTCTCCTTCGATAGTTGCTGCCATGGAACGATATCGGCGTGATGTTCCATCTCAGTTAGAACAATCACATCATCGGCAGAGAGGTTGTCCCTGGCCCATGCATACGAAACGAGATTGATCGCCTCCGTAGCTCCGCTGGTGTAAACCATCTGGCCGGGAGAGGTTCCAAAGTAAGTCGAAATAGAATCCCGAGCGCCCTCCAGGGCAGTGGTCGCCTCATCGGCTAGAGTGTGGTTTGCCCTATGTGCATTGGAATTGTACTGGCTGTAGTATTCCGACATTGAATCGATGACGCACTGTGGCTTCTGAGACGTTGCTGCGTTATCGAAGTAGACCAATTGCTTGCCGTTTGGAAGTTTCCTGCTCAGTATTGGAAAGTCGGCACGAATAGATTCTACGTCCAGTGGCATGTCAACACCCATCAATCCCAGATGGTGATGTGATTTCAAGTCGTGTGTAGTGTCGCTAGTCGATGTAAGTTTCAAAATTGGTGCTCCTGCCGGGATTTGAACCCGGGTCGCCGGGATGAAAACCCGGAATGATGGACCGAACTACACCACAGGAGCGGCATATTTCCGAGTTGCTACTTTCTCATAATCAGTTCTATTGCGGGAGTTCCTCGGCTGGGCTATCCAAATCGTTCCACCAATTGTTCAATGGGACGAATATGACGATTGAAAGGACACCGACTACAATCCAGAATAGTGGTTCTTCTAGCATCTGGACGAATTCTTCACCCCAGAAGCCTACGACTAGAACCTCCATCCCGAATCTGATGCTTCTTCCAAAAATCCCAGCTGAGATGAAGGTGCGCATTTCCATCCTTCCGGCCCCTGCCATCCATGCGAGGAGTTTGTATGGAATCGGGGAGACTGCAGCGATGAAAACACCCGCATCGCCATACCTGGAAATCAGTTCATCGAGTTTCCTCGATAGTGATGGTTTCGCGATTTTCTCAATGGCCGGCCTTCCTGCATAGAGGCCGATTCCATACCCCCCCAAGGATCCTATGACGCTGAACAGCGTTACAACAAAGAATATCGCGAGTAACTCAAACTCACTATTTGCATCTAGAGACATAGGGATGACCAGAAGGTCTGGCGGTACTGGTTGTAGGGCTGCCTCGGAAGCAGAAACCACGGCAAGTCCGACGAGCCCAAAACTACTTGCCCAACTGACTACTGAGTCAGTTATCTGCTCGAGCATGATGATTCGTCGGAAGGCGATGGCATAACCATTACTTCGCCTCCGATGGGCAAAACCGATAACAGGGCCATAATCACCTACGAGGGAGTATTCTATGCCTATACCAAAAATTCTCGACACTTCTGCACTAATTAACTGGCCAATAGATGCATTGGATGGTGGTTTTGTAGTCAAAGGCCAGAGATCCGAAGTTGAGCGAATTGCTCCGGAAAGAATGTTGCAAATAGAGGCGGCGAGAGTGAATTGGAGTATGCCTTCTCCCGAGTCAGTGCAGAAGTCCATCATTATCGCAAGAAAGACTGGCGATCTGGACGGGCTCTCGGAGACCGATTTGCAACTACTCGCCCTTGCGATCGAGGTTGACGGGCACATGCACACCGATGACTACAGGCTTCAGAACCTCTGTGACTCATCTGGAGTAGGGTGGTCCCCAGTGGTATCGGAAGGGATCTCAGCGGTCTGGAGTTGGGAGATCCGATGCAGGGGTTGCGGAATCTTGGTAGACGGGGCAGAAAATACCAGACCTGCAAGTGAGGAAATAGGGGTATGTTCCGAATGCGGATCGGAATTGAGAGTGGTCAAGAAGAAGTAGTCACTCTTGCTCGGAGGACACTTCTTCTGTCATTCCTCCCCTGTCCATGTCCCCAATAGCGGCCATCTCCGAAGCCTCTTTCATCCCCATTTGGAACTCTCCCTTAGCTCGGCCTACTCCTCTGGCAAGTTGTGGTATCTTATTGGCTCCGAAAAGGAATATTCCGAAAACCACCAGGATGACGATTTCTGTTGAGCCCAGTGCCATGCTATCAGAGCGCTGTGTGAGGACCTTCTTCAAATGCTTTGGCATCTTAATCGGTCAACCACCAGAAACTGGGGGCAGGAAGGCCACTTCGGCCGCATCATGGAGCAATCGTGTTAGGTCTGTCTCGAGATGCCCGTCAATTGCAACCCTAAGACCAGAGGAGAGCATGTCAACTAGCTCAAACTGCATGGCTAAATCATTCACGGAAGTGCCTTCTAGAAGGGACACGTCAATCTCCCTAGTGCCCATTTTTTCGGCTAGTGGGCCAAACATTAGCATCTTCACCTTGATAGCACGGTTGGCCTCGCCTTCCACTCCCATGAATAGCCCTGTGGAATCTGGCAAATCAAGCCACCTACCCAATTATTAGCCGTCTTTCCTGCAATTGGGGCGTTTCAGATGATTAGGGCTGTGGTTTTCGATTGTGACGGGGTGTTGTCCGATAATGGATCATCGTGGCAATTGATTCACGAGTATTTTGGTACAGGTAAAAATGACGGAGGGGAGCACCGGGAGAAACTGGATATGTTCTTGGATGGCAAAATCTCCGAGGAAGAGTTTGTAGCCTACGACATTCATCTTTGGAAAAAAGTTAGCCCAGAGATCCACAGAGATGACATCATGAGGTGCTATAGCGGGGTGGGGCTAATTGAGGGAGCCAGGGCAGTGGTTGAGGGATTGCAGGAAAGGGATGTTTTCGTGGCAATAGTTTCGTCTGGCGTAGATATTTTCGTAGGTACAATTGCCAATATGCTGAAAGTGGATGATTGGGCGGCAAATGGGTTCGAATGGGACGAAGATGGGTGGCTAGTGAAGGGCCTTCCTACGAGGGTTTTATCCCACAATAAGGGATTAATGGTGGAGAAGCTTGCAAGGATAAATGACCTCAATCCTTCCGAAATCATATCTGTTGGTGATTCAAGTTCCGACCTATCTATGATGATTGAGGGTTCTCATTTCATTGGTTTTAATCCCAGAAGGGACAGGGCTAAGGTGGCATTCGAGGAGGCTGGTGTGCCAATAGTTGCGGAAAAGGATTTGAGGTTGATTTGGCCCTTAATTTTCCCCGGGGAGAGTCTATCTGGCTAGATGAAACTGATCGACTCAGTGGCGAACGTGTGTAGATTGACCACGGTTAGGATGCAGGGCTTCGGCTGAAAACCCAACATCCTCTGGAAGTCGGTCTGATCTTGCCAAGTTGAGCTGTGGACCATCAATGTCCCCTTGTGGTCACCAACGAAGTGTCCATGGACGTGCCCAGTAACGAAAATATCGGGGATGACTGGGATAACCAACCTATCCTCTGGCTCTGGGGAAAGAGGGGTCTTGCCCCCCCAAGTTGGGGCGAGGTGGCGCCTCTCAAGCATGGCTCGCATTGCCATCTCTGGCTTGGAGTAAGTTACCGAACGAAGCGTGGCTACGAAGTCATCTATGCTCTTGCCGTGGTATGACAATACTCTGACTCCATGTAGGCTGAAGTCGCATGGGTTTCCAACGAATGTAGTGTTGGAATAGTCCTGCTGAATCTCTGGGTCTAGGGCTGGCTGTGGTTCTGCTGGACGAACCGCATCATGGTTTCCTGGTAGCATCACAACGTCGACCCAGTCGGGTACTTCTTCCAGCATCCGTGCCAGTTCCCCGTACTGGTTGAAGAGGTCTGTTATTGTCAGGTGCCTTTCCTGGCCCGGGTAGATTCCCACCCCATCGACCCCATCTCCACTCAGAACGAAGTATTTCACGGTCCTTGCCAGGGGGTCATTCTTGAACCAATCGATCATCTTCTCCCATTGGGGGCCCAGGAAGGTCTTACTTCCAAAATGAACGTCCGACAAGAATGCTGCAGAAACCGCCGAATGCTCGCCCGCCTGAGATTTAGAGTGCTGAACTAGAGGGGGTTTGTGGATGTCATTGGCCCACATGATGGGGTCTCTTTCCCCCGAAGAGAATGATCCGCTTACACCAACGATCTCATCGTTCATTAGGCCATCTAGTGATGGGTGTAGAGGAGAGGCATCGGAAGGTGGTTTGAGCATGCATGTGATTTGCGTACTCTCGTCTTCGAGAACGAACCTCATCCATCCATTCTGAGTCCACCTTACGTCGCTGGCAAGGCCAACAATTGTGAATTCGAATTCTTTCTTATTGTATCTCTTTCTATTTTGCCAGGCCTCAGAATTGCTAATTGGCCGTCTTGGCAGTACACCATTAGAAATCATCATGCTCCTGATCTGAGCAAGGCGACTCCTGAAGCAGGACTGGATGTCAGAAAGCTTACCCTCGGTTGAAGAGTTGCCAGTTATATCGAAGTGAATTTCCACATCTGATTCTACCTCTGAGGCATCCATAGGGAAGTCGGAGGAGTTGAATCCTGACGAAGACCTAGGACTAGGCGGCAAAGATTCAGTAGTTCGGATTGGGGCCAAAATTCTTCCATGTGGTGACGAGTGTTCCGGCCTGGGTAGAGTGGTCTGGGAATTCCTGTTGCTAGATTCTGCCTGTGAAACTGGTTCCTTTGGGGAAATTGCCAATAATTCATCAACGGTACCTGCGTCTAAGAGCCTAACACCGGATGAGTGGGCTGCTTCAATCAGAGGGAGCACGCTCTGGAGTTTCTCCAATTTACCCACTGCACTGGACTGAACGATTAACCCGGCTGCGACGAGTTGGTTGTATGTCTCTTCCCAACTAGGCGAGTGCATGTGCTGGACGTCGAATGTGGACGCCCTTCATGGTATCGATTAGTAAAATGAGAATTCACGATTCTTCGTCCCAATCCGTCAGTGATGCTAGGTCTATTTTCTTTAATGACTGCGAGACGGTTTTCTCTTCCGAGCCCCATGAAATTCCACCTTCCCATTCCTCAGTTCCCTGCAAAGACGCCTTGCCACGGGGATCCTCGTCATTTCCGACATCCACAGGATCGCTACTGAGTGAAGTTTCTCTTTTTGCCCCCTCCTCGACCCGGTCTATTGCCTCCAAAGCAAGCCTCAAAGCAAATGAAGCGAAAGACCTCTTGTTATCCAAACGATCATTCTCGCCAAAGTCCATCCTTCTGACTAGGAAGTAGTCCTCCGCAATGGCTGCAACATGGACCCTTCCGACTTCCTTTTCCTCCGTTGCCCCTCCCGGGCCGGCTATCCCGGTGACTGCAATTGCGACGTTGGAACCTGACTTGTATCTTGCACCTCTGGCCATCTGGACTGCGACCTTGTGAGAGACTGCGCCAGCGCCATCATCATCGAAAGCAGACTTTTCGACTCCCAATTCCCTCATCTTTGATTCGTTGGAATATACTATCCATCCTTGTTTGAACCAGGAACTGGCCCCTGAAATATCTGTTAGAAGTGATGATATTAGCCCCCCGGTACAAGATTCTGCAGTGGAAATTGTCCAATCCTTCTTCTTCAGGCGATGCTTCAGTCTCGAAGCCAAGGCCGCAGCCTCTTCAACCACGAAATTCTGTCCCAGCACACACTATTGACCTTTTCAGTGGGTAAGAAACCAATTTAAGGAGCAAACGATGTTAGATTTTCTTGGTGGGTCCGGCAGGAATTGAACCTGCGATCTTCGCTTTGTAAGAGCGACGTCATAACCCCTAGACCACGGACCCCGGGAGGTCCGAGAGGCAATGCATTCAAATCCTCTATGGTGGTTATGACTGACTAGAGGAGTTACCCGGATGGCAATGAATGAATTGATCCAGAGGCTTGAGGCGGCTGGAGTTCCCGTGGACGATTTGGCTAGAATTGCTATGGAGGACGTCGATCCGGCAATCTTCACTGATTTCGATTTGGAGCCTTTCTGGAATGATAGGCCAGTCCCATTCCTGTTTACAGGCTTTGGAGCGACGAGGACCATTTCAGCGCCGCATATGATAGCAACCCTTCTCCATCACCTTGAGATTCTTGAGGGTCAAGACATTATGCTGATTGGTTCAAAGGGCGGATATCTGGCTGCAATAATAGACAGGATGGTGGGCGAAGATGGCACAGTAACTGTAATTGAACCGCACGAAGAGGTTAGGGAGTATACCGAGGAGAGGCTAAGCATTCACCAATCTTCTGGAGTAATTCGCGTGCTTCGACCATATGACATGGAGGGTAGTGATGAGGATTCAAAGAGGTTTGAAAGAGTTCTGATTACCGGATCAGTGAGGGAGATTCCGGAAGTAATTGAGCACATGGTAGTCGATGGCGGATTTGTTCTAGGCCCGTTTGGCGGTCCCGTACACCAAAGGCTGCTGAAGAAGGAAAGGCAAGGGGAAGTGTGGTTTGATACGGACTTGGGGGGAGTCGTTTTTGGTCCGATGGATGTTGGGGAGGCGGAATCTAGCCCTCTAGAGCCTGATTCACTGGCTAATCACATCGAAGATGCCTTTGACCTAGTTGGAGGCCTTGTGGAAATAGAAGAGGAAACATCCGAAAGAGTTCGGGCCCTGATTAGCTCTCTCCGAGAACTCCCGACTGATCTGCCATTCATTGACGAAGAGTCGACAGAGGAGGAAATAATGGAGCATCCAGTAGTAGACCTGATTATGGCCGAAATAGACTGGNTAGGGCCACTATGGCCGATCTTCAGTGAGTTTCTGTCAATCGACATAGCAAGCCCTGGTTCAGCAGAAGAANCGACGGATTTCCTAGGTGGGCACGAAGACTTNGTGCCTTGAAGGCAANAATAGAGTCATACTGCAGGCTGCATAAGTCTAGAAAGTGACACAGAGATAGGAGGAAGGTGGTCTGAGAGCCTGTGTCGACTTGTCTTGGGGTTGAATAGTTCGCCCTTCAATCCCGCTTGGACGACTTCTGCCTTTGTGATCGAATCCCTGCCACAATTTGGCCACACTTCTAATTCGACAGTTTCGTCACCCATGTAGTCAACTTGGACACAAGGAAGGCACTGAAGGCCCAACCTTAGAGCTACTTGGTGCCGATGATGGCCGTCCAAAATAACCCCGGTATTCTTGTCAACAACCAGAGGGAGGACATAGGCGTTCCACCGGTTTGTCATCTTCTCTAACTCATCGACCTTCTTCGGACGAGTTAGCTCGTGGGGCCGTAGAATCTCCATTGGTACTAAATCCACCTTCACGGACCTCGGAAGGGCCGTGGTTCAATATATCTGCTCCTCTGGAAGATAGTTCATGGAGGACGCGCGCAGACAAATTGGTCTCAACCTTCTAAGGGATGAAGACAGGATAGTTCTGGACAGACTGAGAGAATTTGGCAATGCGTGGATTGTTGGGGGATGGGTTAGAGATGTTCTTTCTGGCTTTTCTTTGGATCTAATTGACGATATTGACATTGCAACTAATCTAACTCCTGATGAGGTGAAGTCAATTTTCCCACGATCTATCATGGTGGGAGAGAAGTTTGGGACCGTCATAGTCAGGATTGGCGGATCTGATAATTATGATTATGAGTGCGAAGTAACGACTCTTAGAGAGGATGGTGGTTATTCGGATGGAAGAAGACCGGAGAACGTTGTCTTTGGTCAAGAAATAGAATCTGACCTCGAAAGGAGGGATTTCACCATCAATGCAATGGCAATAGAGCTCAGTGGTAAATTGGTCGGGAATGATGACCCCCGGGGTGAATTGTTGGATTTCTGGGGAGGAGAGGCTGACTTGGAATCTGGATTTTTGAGGGCAGTTGGGGACGCTGAGAAGAGGCTTGGTGAAGACGGTCTGCGAGTTATCCGGGCTTTCAGGTTTCTAGAAAGTGGCGAATTTGGCCTCAGGAAGCTCGACTCTGATCTAAGCAATGCGATTTCTTCAAACCTGGAAATGCTAGAAATGGTCTCGAAAGAGAGGATCTGGAGTGAGTTGGGGAAGATTCTGAAGGGTCAACACTCTAAGGAGATAGTCAAGAAAATGCACGATCATGGGGTATTGGATAAGATACTCCCCGGAGTCTCAGTAAATCTTGGGGTTCGTCATTGTCGGGACCATGTGGTTAATCTGGCACTAATGTGCAGTTCTGAGACTTCGGACGGAACAGAGCTATCAGAGAATCTTGCGAGAGCTCTGAGACTCTCCAGAAAGGAGGCCTCGACCCTATTTCTCCTACATGACCTCAGAGGCTTGGAACTGGACAACTCCATCAAAAGCGTCAGGAGATTCATGGCCACGCATCATGATCAATCAAATAGGAGAATGGTCCTAGACTATCTTTCTGGTTCTGGAGTGGATATTGGAGACTTCGAGTCTTGCTACCAAAGTATTGGTGAGTTGCGTGCTGGAAACCTCCCATTGATAGATGGAAACCTTCTATCTGATCTCACTGGGATAGAGCCGGGGAAGAAGCTTGGCAGATTGAAAGACTGGTTGCATAGAATACAAGTTGAAGAGGACATTGGAAACAGGGAGTCGTTGATCTCTATCCTGGACGAAATTCGCTGGGAAGAGCGGAGATTGGAGGAATGGCCTGTTCTCAGTTGGCCTTGAATCAAATTTCGTTTAGGTAATCTATGTATTCTGATTGGTCCAGATACATGTCCTCATCCCAATCGTGAGGTTGCACGATCATGCACCAACCATCTTGGTATGCCTCCTCGTTTACCAAGTCAGGATTATCCTCGACATCCCCGTTTAGTTCAACTATTTTGCAAGGGAATGGGGCATTGATCAGAACCCTGTCTTCGCTTGTCCTGATGGTGATCATTAGATCATCGACGTCCAATTCGTCCCCTCTTGAGAGTAGGGTCGGAGGTGCGTCGTCATCGTTTTGCGATTCTCCTTCTCCGGCATCCATCTGGAATTCACTATCGTCCTCAGGTTTGGAAAGTACCACTCGGACAATGTCCCCATATTCTGCTCTTATGAATTCACTAATTCCGATCTTTACGGTCATTTCTTCGTCATCGTCGTCAAGTGCTTGGATCCAAAGGTGGTCCAGCGTATATTTCCGATCATGAGCTATGCTAAATTCAAAATAATCGCCGCTATTCATCTGATATCGTCCGGCCGCGTGATAGTTCCCAATTTGAACTATTCGGACAAGAGAAAACTATGGTTTCAGAGGGATTAACAATATCTTCTTCATCGGAGAAGCCGTAAACATGGATTTTGAAGAGACAGATGAGCAGAGCATGATTCGAAAGATGGTTAGAGAATTCGCAGAGGAAACTCTGGCTCCGACATGCCTCGACAGGGACAAAAATCAGCGTGCACCTATCGAAGAATGGTTGGAATTCTGCGAATGTACAGGCCTACAGGGAGTAACAATTCCCGATGATTATGGGGGGAGTGAGATAGACTCTGTTTCAGAATCTATCATCGTTGAAGAATTGGCAAGAGTTGACCCCTCTTTCTCGGTGATGTACTGCGTTCATGTCGGACTATGCTCTATGACCATTGCTTTGCATGGCAGTGAAGAGCAGAAGAGGAGTTACCTGCCTAGATTGGCCGGAAAGGAGATCGGGGCATACTCACTTTCTGAGGCTGGTGCGGGGACGGACGCTGCAGCACTCGGTTGTAAGGCGAAAATAAGCGAAGATGGAAGCCACTACATATTGAATGGGGAAAAGATGTGGGTTACAAACGGATCTAGTGCCGACATCTACGTACTCTTTGCCAAGGACATTGATCATTCGGATTATGGGGTGAAGAAACATGGTGGAACAACTGCATTCATTGTTGAGAAGTCTTTCGAAGGATTTTCGGTTGGCAAGAAAGAGGACAAACTGGGAATCCGTTCCAGTGATACTTGCTCATTGATCCTTGAGGACTGCAAGGTCCCAGTTGAGAATTTACTCAAAGGGCCGGGGGAAGGTTTTCCCATCGCGATGAATGCACTAGACAACTCGAGGATAGGAATAGCGGCTCAGGCTCTTGGTATCGCACAGGGTTCCTTCGAGGCGGCTCTAAACTATGCACATGAGAGAGTTGCCTTCGGAAAACCCATCGCACATCACCAAAGTATCGGAAATTATCTATCAGAAATGGCCACAAGAACTACTGCTGCGAGACTGATGGTGTACAAGGCAGCATTAGCCAAACAAAGACATTACCACGAGGGGGCCCCTAGGCATACTAAGGATGCGAGCATGGCAAAACTGTTCGCAGGCGATACTGCAATGTGGGTTTCTGAAAGAGCGGTCCAAGTCCTTGGAGGATATGGTTACACAACTGATTTCCCAGTTGAGAGGTTCTTCAGAGATGCCAAAATAACCCAGATATACGAGGGAACGCAGGAAGTCCAGAGGATTGTGATCAACAGAGCGATTTCCCCGGAGTAGTGGTTGATCAAGTGTTTCCAATAGAGAAAATAAGAAGTTGCTTCCCATCTTTGGAGAGAACCATTGGAGGAAGGCAGGCAGTTTTCTTTGATGGTCCCGGCGGTAGTCAGGTTCCAACTTCGGTTACCGAAGCAATGAGCGATTATCTATTGAGTAGCAATGCGAATACCGGGATGAGTTTTGAAACGTCATTGGAGACTGATGAGTTGATTTCCGAGGCATTACATTCATGTGCTGACTTCATTGGTTGCGATGAACCTACAGAGATTGTCTTCGGGCAAAATATGACAAGTCTGAACTTTCAACTAGCAGGTGCCCTCAGTAGGACTTGGAGGCCTGGAGACGAGGTTGTAGTAACAAGGCTAGACCATGATGGGAACGTAGGCCCGTGGTCTCTAGCAGCAGAGTGGTCCGGAGCCACACTAAGAAAGATCGAGATTAGGCCAGAAGACTGTACATTGGACATGGAATCGGCTTATGAGACGATTACGGAAAGGACAGTTTTGGTCGCCGTGGGTGCTGCTTCCAATCTATCGGGAACGGTAAACGATGTGAGGAAGATCATAGAAATTGCACATGGCGTTGGTGCTGAGGTAGTCGTTGATGCCGTCCATTACGCCCCTCACTCGCTCATCGATGTCGCTGATTTAGGGTGCGATTTCCTGCTTTGTTCCCCATACAAGTTCTTCGGGCCCCATCAGGGAATACTATGGGGCAGGAAGAGTCGTTTGGAGGAGCTCCCTGTGGCAAAATTGAGAGTTGCTAGCGAAGAGATCCCATTCAGGTGGATGACTGGAACTCAGAGCCACGAGGGGATGGCGGGGACCATGGCGGCGATCGAGCACATCGCATGGTTAGGGAGAGAAGTTAGCGGCAATCCCGAACTAAGTAGGAGAGAGTCACTAATCAGGGCATATGATGCGATTGAAGAGTACGAGAGAGGTCTTTTCCTAAGAATGCTGGAAGGACTAGAGGGGATTGAGGGGCTAAAGATATGGGGCATTACCGAGCCAAATAGAATTTCAGAGAGGGCCCCAACAGTTTCATTCACGCATCCTTCGATGAGTGCGAAGGAAATAGGGCAAAGGTTAGCTGAAAGAGGGGTTTTCGTATGGGCTGGAAATTTCTACGCTCTCGAGCTTACGGAGGCCTTGGGACTGGAGCCAGAAGGAGTTCTCAGAGCAGGCCTTCTCCATTACAATTCACTGGAGGAAGTGGATTTCTTCATTGATTCTGTTAAAGAGATATTAGAGTGACTCACTCTATCCACTGGTATCTTCTTTGGCCTTCCAAATCGCCATCCAAGCCTACGCTGACCAAAGCGAACTCAGTGCTTGGTTTGACCACAGAACGCTTCCTCTTGCCCTTGTGTAATGCTTCGTAGACAGTCTTGTTGATGGCATGTCGCGTGGATAGGCGCTCAAAGAGGTGGAAGCGAGAGGCGATCTCCCTCCATCCAGGTTGAACTATTCCCTCGAACACCTTGGCTTTTGCACCTGAACCATATCCACACAGGCCGATTCTATTTGATTCAATTTCTACATCCTCCAGGTAGTCCGATTCCATGGCCGACATCAATGCGAGGAAGATAGAGCCGGTGTACTGATTCCCTATTAGGCTCGAAGCTCTTTGGGTCTTCTCGATCCTTTCATCTACGAAGACGCGAAACTCTTCGGTCTTTGAGATAAGTCTACGGTATGAGTCATTGGCTTTTTCGAATTCCTCTATGCCGTCGGGAGTGTCGGCATAGTCCGATGGAAACGGCTCGGACCCTATCTCTTCTACAATCTTCGACCACATCGGGAGTTCTCGTCGATCATGCCGAAATACATCGGGGAACATTCTCTTACCCTGGAATGCGTATGGAAGATGAACTATTATCCGACTCCATTGATTGGTCAGAATTTCATCGGAATCCGGGTCGTATCTCCCCTCATCTATTGCCTTCCGACGGAAATCGATGAATGCCTGCTTGACCGATTCGGAGTAGCATCTATTGGAGAACTGTCCATCGAAAACTGGGGTATCCTTGTGTATCATTATCTTCTCATTCTCAAATATCACTTCGTTCTTCTTCTTGGAGCGAGGTAGGAGTTTGAGGATCTTTTCAGCCAGGTTTGAGGTAATGCTAGCTCCTGATTCCTCTGCAAGTTCTAGTACGTTCTCAACTACTGTTCTTGTTTCGACCTCCCTCCGGGGCTTGAAGAAATCATGAACTGGCATTGTGGAGACGCCCCAGATATCTGGAATTGCCAATAATCTGGGTTTGTGGCGAATTAGTATCGCCCCCCCTCCGGCTCCCTGGGTGTACTCTCCGGAGGAGCCGAGGTCGTATTTTGCATTATCAGCGAAAACGACAATTCCTATTCGATTTCTATCCTCTCCACCTCTAGCCACCCAATCAAGGGTATTGTGCATGGCATCGACTGCACCAATGCAAGCGAATGTCATATCGACAACGTCGCAGTTTCTGAAGCAACTTTCACCATATTTTGGCGAATATCTCTGTTCAAGCATATCCATGATGTAGGTCGCAGTAGGTTTTGCCCCATCTAATGCAGATTCGGTACCGAGATAAATTCGGCCGATTGAAGATGGGTCGAGGGAATTTCTGTCGATCAAACGAGAAACGGCATTTGCCCCCATGGTTGCAGTGTCTTCGTGGACATCTGGGATTGCCATTGCCTCCAGTCCCAATCCCTTGCTAAGTTTACTGTAGTCTGCTCCTCTAAATTCGGCGAAGTCCTGCATGGCAAAGTAGAGCCTTGGGAAGTGCAGGGCGATGTCATCTATTCCTACTTCTGACACGTTTATTCCTTCCTTTCGGAATTGGCCTACATTATGATACCTGTGGAATTGCCCCCCTTAAGTAGGACATTAGGCAAGAAACTAGTTATCGCCGGTGATATTGTTGATAGATTCCAGGAGGTCTTGTTTTTCAGAGAAATGGTCAGAAATTGGAGATAATACTTCAGAGAGGCCATCGGCAACCGCCATCTTTGCATCCAATGGGTGTATTGTCCCATTCGAGACTGCGTCGATAAACGACTGTGCATCCCCCCATTCCGAAGCCTCTCCATACTTGGGATCAGGGGAAACTGTGATTTTGCCTATTTTGGGGATTATTATGTGCCTAGAAATTTCGAAAACTGGAGATTTTTGGTTTCCGACCTCGAGGAAGGCCTTACGCATCTTGGACCTAATTGATTCGTGTTCGTCATCCAGCAATATTGCATTTCCGGGGTCGGACTTGGACATTTTGTGATCGAAAGAGTCCATTCTCCCCCCGGGCCCCTTTAGCCCGGATAGCATAGGGGTATGGATGCAAGTTGGCTTAATCCAGTGATTCTTCTCGGCTACTTCCCTCATGTACATGTGCGCCTTCCTTTGATCCATCCCCCCTAATGCAATATCAACCTCCAATTCGAAGATGTCTGCAGCCTGTAGAGCGGGGTAGTAGAATGCGGCCAGATCGTGATCCGAAGAATCCTCATCACGACCCATTATACTGAATGTTCTGCGTACCCTCGAGAGGCTCATGTTCTTCGAGCACCTTAGCACCCTTTCCCAATACTTCCCCGAATCCATGACCTCGGAGGCGCGTACGAATTGTATCTCCCCAGGCCCCGTGCCTTCTGAGGGATTTCCGAGAATTGCCCTAAACATCTCAGACATGTACTCAGAAGCTATCGCAATCTTATCCATGTCCCTGCCGAACTTGTCATTTACCCATGCATGCCAGTCGGCGAGCAAGATGATTACATTTACGCCCTCTCCAATTAAGTTACTAATTGTATCAGCAAGTATCATCCAACCAAGGTGGGCCTTGCCACTAGGCTCCAGACCCACATAAGCCACCAATTCAGTATTCCCCGAGTGGCTTAATCCACCAGAAAGAATCGATTCTACATGGTTTATCCCTATGACCTCTTGACACCCGGAGAACATCCGATCGATTCGTTCTCGGGATTCCGAGTTTATTTCCAGAGACGTTCCCTCGGACATTTGGACACCTAGTTGAACAGTTTGTTGAGTTTCTCAGCCCTGCCCTTAGCCTTAGTATTGTCATTGTCCTCTAGAAGCTCTTCAATCTCCCTGATCAAAGATTCTGCCTGTTCTCTCTTATCCTCAGTAATGCTTTCTGACATCTCCATGAAGTGCTTTGCCGCAGAGATTGCTGACTTTGCTTTAGAGGCCTTCTTTGCCCCCTCCTTCGCCTTATCGCCTCGTTGTTTAGAATTGTAACCAGTAGCCCTGTCCAGGAAGGCCGTCCACCTCTTCCGATCTTCCATTGCTGACTTCATGGCTTCTGGGTTCTCGAAGTCTGGTGGAACATTTGTGACATCGACAATCATTGCTCCATTTTCATATCTGGCCTCAATGGAAGTCATTACCCCATGTGAAGCCTCAAATGATTTGTCTGAAGAGTCTTCGACATGATCGAAGAACTCCTTTGCAAGTGCACCAAGCCCACCGGTGCCCTCTACTTCCTTGATTAATCCCCTTCGAACGTCGAATCGCTCCATACCCTTCCGAATGGACAGGGTCTCTTCAATACTGCCGACCCAGGTTGGCATCTCGAACTAGTACAAGGGCTAAACGGACAGAGTGCTTCCGACATCCATGAGTAAGGGGTTTCTCATGGCAATAATGGGAATCTTTGTCCTACTTTCTTCGCCATTGGCAGTGGCACAGTCGTCGGTCACTATGGAAAGTATAGTCATTCTTGACGAGTTAGATCTTGGCGTTGTGGGGGCGGAGGCTTCTCCAGATGGAAATTCAATTCTAGCTTATGGTGCTGAGTCTTCGATTTTCGTAATAGAGTCTGATACACCAGAAAACAATTCGAAAGTTGATTTTTCTGGGGGAGAGATGTTACTGGATGCGTCATTCCACCCTAGTGGCAATACTGCACTTCTAGTTGGCGGGGGAGGGCAGTTATTGAGATTCATATCTGCCAACAGCACCATTGAGAATGCGGGTGGCGCTTCGAACTTCGGAGATACCGAACTAAAGGCAGTATCGTGGAACGGAGATGGAAGTTGGGCCTACATTGGTGGCGAAGGCGGATGGATTTGGAAATTCAGAGGACTGGATGGAGGCGGTGTGGAGGCGATTCCTCTCGAAAATAGAGGGGAGAGTGACGTAAACGCAATTTCTTGCCTTCGGGGGTACAACATCTGTATCGTTTCTTCCAGTGTCGATGGAATTGGCATAATAAATCAGGAGCACGAGTTATTCTGGATCGGTGGCTATGGCAATCCTTGGATTGATGTCACTTGCCCATCAAGCACTTCCATGGAATGTGTTGTCATCTCATCCGACTTGACAATTGCTAGAATTAGAATGAACACTGAAGATCCTTCGAAGACTACGATTTATGACAATGATATCGTACAATTGCAAGGATTTGATGGGATAATGACTGGTGTAGAAATCCAGAAAGACGGAGTTTCCCTAATCTCATTGGCACCCTTTGGATTAATTGAACATGACCTAGAGGAAAGTAGGTCATTCCACTGGTTGGATAATACCGACGCAGTAGATTTTGACGCTTCAATTTCGGGGGAGAGGATTGTTTCTACATGGGGCACTGGACCCTATGATGGATGGATACTAACCGATAGTGGAACTATCGTTTCTTTCACAATGTCTTCGACCGAAGAAGGAGGAACGATTCTCGAGATCTGGATAGGAGTAATTATTCTCGGAGGCACTGCCTTGATGATCGTCTCCTTACTGACCAGTTCTTCTCCAAGGCTCAGCAGATGGTTAACGAAAAGAATCGGTAGCGAAGAAGAGCGCAAAAGTGTAATCAGGGAAGAAAGGCGACTTTCAAAGAAAAAAGGACGAGCATAAATTCATGTGCAAACTTGCTCGCGTAGGGATGAGAACATGGTATACGAGGCATTAGACTTCTACGACATCGATTCCCTGCTGACCGAGGAGGAAAGAATGGTTAGGGACATGGTACGAGACTGGGTTGAAGACAGAGTGCTTCCAAATATTGAGGATGCATGCAGAGATGGGGTCTTCCCGGACGAGTGGCGGGCTGAGATTGGAGAAATGGGCATCCTTGGGGCTCCTTTGAAGGGATATGGCTGCCCTGGACTCTCTTACATTGCATACGGACTAATTTGTCAAGAATTGGAGCGTGGAGATAGTGGCGTTCGCTCTTTTGCCAGTGTCCAGGGATCTCTGGCGATGTATCCAATTTGGGACTTTGGAAGCGAGGAGCAGAAAGAGAAGTACTTGCCTGGAATGGCAAAAGGAGATTTGGTCGGCTGCTTCGGCCTTACTGAGCCAGACTATGGATCAAACCCCGGTGACATGATCACTCGTGCGGAAGATAAGGGCGATCACTTCCTCCTGAACGGTGCCAAGATGTGGATTACCAATGGAACAATTGCTGACTTGGCGATTGTATGGGCAAAGCTCGAAGGAGATATCCGTGGTTTTATTGTCGAGAAGGGCGATGAGGGATTCAGTGCTCCGGAAATGAAAGGTAAACACTCACTCAAGGCGAGTGTGACCAGCGAGTTGGTTTTCCAGGACTGTAAAATTCCGAAGGACAGGATGTTACCGTCTGTGAAGGGCCTAAGAGGGCCATTCAGCTGTCTAAATAATGCTAGATTTGGGATTTCTTGGGGAGCTGTTGGGGCTGCTCAATCATGCTTCAACTCTGCTAGAGAATATGCACTTAGTAGAATTCAATTTGGGCATCCCATTGCTTCTTTCCAACTCGTTCAGAATAAGCTCTCCTGGATGCTTCGCGAGATTACCAAGGGGCAATTACTAGCATATCACATAGGGAAAAAGAAAGATGATGGCAGTTGGATTCCGGAGCAGATTTCCCTAGCCAAGATGAATAACGTAGACATGGCTCTTGAAATCGCCCGCATGTCTAGAGATATCCATGGTGCAAATGGCATACTAGATGAGTATCCAGTGATGAGGCACATGGCTAATCTAGAGTCAGTAAAGACTTACGAAGGAACGCATGACATCCACAATCTGATTCTGGGAAGGCACATTACTGGCATCCAGTCATTCACAAGGGAGCCTTGAATCGAAAGAGTCAGGCGTCCCAATGTTGAAAGAGCCCCCTCCGGCCCCGTTAACTGGGCATCATTATGGGAGTGGCAGTACTTCTGAAGCAGGTCCCGGATACTACCGCCAAGATCAGCATTAGCGGAGGCAAGGTCGATGAGTCCTCTATCGCAAAGTGGGCAATTAGCCCGTACGATGAGTATGCCCTCGAGAGCGCTATCCAGTTGAAGGAGTCTGGCTTCGGAGACGTGGTGGCAATTACGTGTGGCCCTTCTCGAGCGGCAAAGTGTCTCACAGAGGCTGCAGCAGTCGGGGCAGACCGATTAATACACATTCTGACTGAATCTACTCTAGACAGCATCCAAGTCCAATCACTACTATCTGCATCTGTAAAGGAAACCGGATGCGATTTGGTGATGTGTGGAAAGCAAGCCGCAGACACGAACAGCGGCTCCACTGGACCCGGTTTAGCTAGCACCTTGGGGTTCTCCTTTGTAGGTGGAGTCACCCGGGTGTCGGTGAACGGAGGATTGGCCTCCGCTACTCGCCTAGGCCCTTCGGGCCTAGAGGAGGTAGAAGTTGGGGGTCCTTGCGTTTTTACGTTTGACAAGGGCGAATCCGAGTTAAGGAGACCGAATGTCAGAGGGATTATGATGGCCAAAAAGAAGCCCATAGATAGCCTCTCACCAGAGGATTTGGGAGTCAATGGTACAAATTCATTGGTCATCATCAAGGATCATTCTTCACCTCCAGAGAAACAACCGGGACAGAAATTCATTGGTTCTGAGTCGATTCCCGAGGTAGTTGAAAAGTTGAGAGAAGAAGCGAACGTTATCTAGGGTTGAAAACATGAGTACTACAGTTATTTCAGAGTCTAACAATGGCATCCTGCACCCAGTTACCGCGCAACTGGTAGGGGCCGCATCCTCACTAGGTGGTCCGATCACGGTGATCTGTCCAGGAGGTGTGGGTTCCTCCGATGCGGCAAAGATTTCTGGCGTTACAAAGGTCATCTCAGTGGAAGGGGAGTGCTTCGAAACATACGATTGCTCGGCTTGGTCAAAGTCCCTATCACCCTTGATCGAAGGGGATCTTATCCTCTCTTCATCTTCCGCAATTGGAAGGGAGTTGATTTCGTCAATATCCGCAACAAAGGGAATTCCAGTCGTGCAAGATGTTACCAGCCTAAAGGATGGTTTTTCTGCGACTAGGACGATTTACTCTGGGAAGGCTATCGAGGAAGTGAGTATTTCGTCCCCGTGCGCCATCAGCCTAAGGCCCAATTCATTCGAATCTGCAGAGGGTGGAGGTAGTGCAGAGATCTCTACAGTTAATGTTAGCCAGGAGGTTGCCGTTGCAGTAAAACGGGCACTTGCCAAGGCAAGTGAGAGGCTCGATGTTTCGGAAGCCGAAATTATCATCTCGGGAGGAAGGGGGATGGGGGAGCCGGCAAACTTCTCACATCTGAACGAAATCGCAGACGTACTTGGAGCCGCAGTTGGGGCAAGCAGAGCTGCAGTGGATACTTGGGAGGAGATACCACACAGCATGCAAGTCGGCCAGACGGGGAAAACTGTAACTCCCAACCTATACATCGCAGTTGGGATCAGTGGGGCTATCCAGCATCTCGCTGGGATGCGTTCTAGCAAGTTTATCCTGGCAATAAACAAAGACCCAGAAGCACCAATCTTTGGTGTCGCTGATTACGGAATAGTTTCCACCTGGGAAGATGCGCTTCCGGCATTGAAAGACCAGCTTGCGGAACTACTGTCAAACTGATGCCTGCTCCTTCTCTGAGTCGGCCCTTATCTGTCCAATCCTACTGAGATACTCCTCAGTAACCCCCCCGGTAACATATACTCCATTGAAGCAAGAGCAATCGAAATCGGCTGGAGAGTCTGTACCTGCACCAGTGCAGGATTCCACAAGGTCCCCTAGATCCTGGTAGATTAACCAATCAGCTCCGATGGATTTACAGATTTCCTCAGTTGTCTTTCCATAAGCGACGTATTCCTCCCTGGCCGGCATATCGATCCCGTACACATTAGGGTGGATGATGGGAGGGGACGATGAAGCGAACAGCACCCTTCCTGCTCCGGCATCCCTCGCCATCTGAACGATTCTCCTAGATGTATTTCCTCTGACTATGCTATCATCAACAATCAGGACTGTCTTCCCTTCGAACTCCTCGTCTATTGTATTCAGCTTCTTCCTAACCGAGTCCTTTCTAATCCTCTGGCCCGGCATTATGAAAGTCCTCCCAATGTAACGATTCTTGACGAAACCCTCTCGATAGGGGATTCCCAATGCACTAGAAAGTCCTAGGGCTGCAATTCTCCCGCTATCTGGTACAGGAATGACTGCATCGATTTCGTTACCCTGGAATGATTTGGAGATCCTCTTTGCAAGAGATTCTCCCATCCTCAATCTTGCCTTATGGACAGAAATGCCGTCAATTACGGAGTCTGGTCTGGCAAAGTAAACATGTTCGAAGACGCATGGCGTATGAGTAATCTTAGGATGGCAAACCTTCGAGATAATTCGCCCATCCATCCTCAAAATTACTGCTTCGCCCGGATCTACGTCTCTTTCCATCTCGAATCCGAGTGACTGACAAACCACACTTTCTGAAGATACTAGCCTTTCCGTGAAGTTATCTGACTCTCTCTTACCCATAAATAGTGGCCGTATTCCATTTGGATCCCTGAATGCAACCATTCCCCAACCGGTAATCAGGCACACTACGCTGTAGCTTCCTTCTACCCTCAGGTGAGTTCTCTCGACTGCTCGGAAGATGTCGTCTTCTTCTAGAGCTTCCATCCCCCCGGGCCTGCCATCTACTGATCTCTGGATTTCTGCAGCAAAAAGGTTGAGCAGGGCCTCCGAATCAGAACTGGTGTTAATTCTTCGATGATCGTATTCCAGTAGTCCAGAAATTATGTCAGGAGTATTGTTCAAATTTCCATTGTGCGCTAGGCTGACTCCGAATGGAGTATTGGTGTAGAATGGCTGTGCCTCTGCAGAAGAGTTTGATCCCGCAGTTGGATATCTTACGTGACCAATTCCCATTGTGCCGACCAATTTCTTCATATGGCGCTCAAGGAAAACATCTCGGACTAGTCCGTTTGCTCTCCTATGGCATATATTGTCAGAATCGCTGGTAACTATTCCAGCCGCATCCTGGCCCCTATGCTGTAAAACAATTAGTCCGTCGTAGACAGAGTTAGCGACTTGAGTTCCCGGAGAACCAACTATTCCGATGATTCCGCACATCGGCTATCATCCACGGGTATGCAACCAAGGCTTAGGCGTTTCCGGCATGCATCACTTCTTCTGGGACATGGACCTATTGCGCTTATTCCACCTGAACTTCCTGAGTCTGGCAGTAACGCCATACCCGCAACTTGCGCATTGGCCCTTTTGCTTGTGATAAGAATGGCGTCCACATCTTCTGCAACGAATATGGGTGGATTTCTGCCTCTTGCCCATACTCGGTGTACCCTTTGACATACGTTTCACCCTACTAAGACGACGCGTCCACCGACCAATTTGTTAAGAGGCTTATCCTGAACAATACCAAAGTAATTGCTGCCAAAAAGACGGGCAATAGCCCGAGCAGACCCAAGAATGCAGAGGTCATTGCTAATTCCATTGATTCCGATTTACTGTGGTTTGTGGAGGTGCTGGCTGCATAGAATGAAACGGCTCCAATGAGAATCGTGGAAAAAAAGGCAAGTGAGCGGTTGTGTGGGTTATAAGTCGAAGCAAAATGTATCAATGCGAATGATGAGAAAAATAGACAACCTCCTGAAACGATGAGCAGGGCCTCCGAGGGTGCAATTCCCATACTAATCTCCTCCCAATCGCCTTTCCAAGATCGTCTTTACTAGCATACCTTCCTCATTGGATAGTGGCGCGGACTCATCCCTCAATCCTGATGATCGCTCAGCCAAATATGATCCGATGATGACTGCAATTAGTCCTCCTAAAAGGCCCAGAAGTGCGAATAAGCCTCTTGTAGCACCTAATATCGAGAATGTGTTGCCCTCAGAGAAAAGGACTACCCACGAGACTGAGACCAAGATCCAACCAGAAACAAGTCCTGGAATTCTTCGTTCCCCGTAAGTAGGAGAATTACGAAGAATAAGAATAGCACCTAGTACAAAGGGCAATGCAATTGAAATTGATTGTACAATCAATTCATGCAGTTCCGTTCCTCTTTCGGATAATTCACCTGGCAACAGGACTAGGAAAGTCGAGCCCAAGAGAATCAATGGTAAACCGAATCGGCTCCTCTCGAATGATGGCCCCATGCGATGGAAGCTATTTCCCATTGAAATTATGATTAGTGAAATCCAGATTACCTCGTCGCCACCAAACATGAATTGCGGGCAATGACTAGATTCTTGTGTTTTTCTTGGGTGTGGTCTGCCAATCTGGTCGAATCGCTCGACTAGATTCATATACGGATCATCGGTGGCTCGCGGCGCACAAGAAGGTAGGTGAGGCAAGAATGGTCAAGATGCCGAGGAAAATTATGCGTTACAGCCCCTCTGCTGGGAAGCATACCGAGCATACCGTTGAGAGAGTCAAGAAGAGAAGAGCTAGTGAGCTAAAGTGGGGTCAGAGGCGCTTCAGGAGAGTCACTTCAGGATACAGAGGTTTCCCAAGGCCAAAGCCATCGGGTGAGAAGCCCACCAAGAGGGTTAACCTAGTTTTCAGGTGTACCGAGACCGGAAAGGCCCATTCCCCAAAAGGCAAGAGAGCTAGAAAGTTCGAACTAGTGGATAACTGAGGTGAACTATTGGCTGGAAAATTCCTAAGAGTGAGTTGCAAAGACTGCGGGAACGAAGCCACCATCTTCGACAGGGCTTCGACTACAGTGGCCTGCCCGATTTGCGGATCGACCCTTGCAGAACCAGCTGGCGGGCTTGCCAACCTAACCGGATGTACCGTGATTGAGGTTCTGAACTAGAGGGGCGACATCTTGGCGGATTTATCGAACGACTGGCCTGAAGAAGGAGAATTGGTCGTTTGCTCTGTGAAGAGCGTTAAGGAGAATGGCGCATATCTAGACCTAGATACCTATCCTGAGAGGGAGGGTTTCGTATTCATTGGAGAAATCGCTACCGGATGGGTCAGGAACATCAGGGCCCATGTAAGAGAGGGCCAGAGAGTAGTGGCCAAGGTAATCGGGATTAAGAAAGAGAGGGATAGCGTAACACTCTCGATTAAATCCGTTTCCGAGGAACGTAGGAGGGACGCTCTCCAGTCCTGGAAGAACGAGCAACGAGCGTCTCAGATAATGAGGGTGGCCGCAGAGAGGATTGGTTGGGACGAGAGGAAGACGACTGCAGTTTCGGAAGAGATGAAGGATTCCTTTGGCTCACTTTATGGGGCTCTGGAAGAGTGCGCAATTACTGAGAGTGCACTAGAGGATGCTGGATTCGAGGGGGGCTGGATAGCAATAGTTACCGAGNTAGCAATCGAGAATATCGTTCCTCCGTTCGTGGAAATTAGGGGTTTGTTCGAGATCAAGGTATGGGGNCCAGAAGGNGTTGATGCGATCAGCGGTGCTCTACAGGCTGCAGAGGACTGCGCGGATGGGGAAGAAGAGGTCACACTTACTTGCCATTATGATGGAGCACCCAACTACAGGGTTGACATCAAAGCACCGGATTACCCATCGGCAGAGGCTGTATGGGAAGCAGCCCAAGAGGCTGCGTCGGAGAAGATCGGGTCCGTTGAAGGGTCGATAGCCATTGAAAGGCTCTGAATGCCACAATATGGGAAGATACTTCATGAACCTCATCGAGGGGCTCGTCTTCGTCCATGGCTAGAACTAGGCTTCAACGCTGCACCAAGTGCAAGTCATTCGGCCTTGGCACTAAGTGCAAGGAGTGTGGCGGAAAGATGGAGTCAGCGACGGCTCTGAAGTTCTCCCCAGAGGATCCACAGGGAGCCAGACGTAGGAAAAGGCAAGATGCTGGCAGTGAGAAATGGGTGAAATCCCTACCGAGCCCCAGGAAGGATGATGACTCGTGAATAGGACCAGAGTCCATTGGATTGAGGGAGAAGGGCTCCCAAAGCACTCAATGGTGCTAGAAGCCGTGCCCGGCGTAGGAAACGTTGGGAAGATCCTGGTCGATGGCCTGATCGAGAAGCACCCCTCAAGGACCATCGGATGGATCCTGCACCCCGACTTCCCCCCTCATGCGACAATGTCCGATGAGGGTCTGATCGGACCACCAAGACTGGATATTCTGGACGTTATTCTCCCCAACGGCGAGAGCGTTTGCATCGTCACTGGAGTCATGCAGCCGATGACCGCTCCCGGGCAGTTCGAGGTAGCGGAGTCGATTCTTCGATTGGCAAGCGATTCTGGGGCGAGTCGTTTGCTCGTACTGGCGGGATTGGCCGCGGAACCGGAATGCAGGGCGATATACGCAGTCTGCTCTGACAGGGGGTTCCGGAAGGATCTCGAGAAGGGGGACATCGACGTGAGCAGGAGTCAGCCAGAGGGCGGCATGATTGGAGTCGCTGGCATGGTGCTATCGTTGTCCGCAACACTCGGGGTGCCGGCCCTGGGAGTCATTGCTGAGACGGTCGGGGCTAGTTCCGATGTACTCGCAGCTGACAGGATGGCCAAGTGGATAGAGCAGGCCTTCGAGGTACCACTGGATCTAGATCTCGACACCACCAAGGAGACTGCTGCCAAGCTGATGGAGAAGATTGGGGGCGATGGCTCTATTGAGGACTACCTTGCAATGGAGGAAACTGAGGCTTCATCGGACTTCTACGTCTGATTCGGATTACCTTCTCCGCCTTCTCTTGCTGTTCCCTCTTCCTCCGGATGAGGATTCCTCGACTGAGATTCGCCTGCCCTTGAATTCGGACTTGTTCATCGCCTTGATCGCGGCCTTGGCTTCCTTCTTGTCTGCGAATGTGATGAATGCGAATCCCCTTGGCTTCTTGGTTTCCCTATCCATTGCCATATGGACGTCATTCAGTTTACCATGTACGGAGAATGCCTCCCTTAGGTCATCTTCCGTAGCGTCGTAAGACACGCCGCCGATGAACAGCTTCACTCCGAACTCCTTCTGGGCCTTGCCTCTGGCTTTCTTCATGACCTCCCTCTCCTTGGCGAGGTCGTCCTTGCTCGCCTTTCCAGACTCCACCCTATCCATGCAGTCGCGGCATCGGAGTGGTTTTCCTGGGGTCGGTTTGAATGGGACCTTAGTCTGTGTTCCACAAAGGGTGCACTTTGCAGGGTGCATCTCCCTCTGTGGTCGCCCACCACCCCTTCCTCCTCTCGAAGATGGCGTTCTCTTGGCTGATTCTGGGATCTCGTGAGACCAACCCCTCCTGTGATCGGCTACTGGGGACAAGTATGGCCTTGCTCCGTCATGTCCTAACATGGACTCCGCTTCGCTGGACCAGCGCTCACCGGGGCGGTTTAACTTCTGTATGTCTGAGCCCTTGGGTATCTCGAAACCGTGTCCGAAGCCATTCGAAAGGGCTCTGAAGCCTCTGTAGTCGCATCGTGGGCACTCGACGTTGAAGTCTGGGGTGGTCTCGCTTGGTAGCAGGTCCTCCCCACAAGGGGGGCAGGCTGCGTAGAGGACCCCTAGATTGGGGTCTCCCTTTGTAGTGGCCTTGAGCATCGGCTCGACATGGATTATCTTGGCACGGACGATGTCGCGCTTCCTCATCGTGTCTCCTGCCGATGGAATGAATCGGTCCACTATTTCTGAGACGAAGACGTCTGCGAATAGTTTCAGGGCCGGGACGTCTCTGTGCCCTCCCTCGTTGGTCTCTATGTGAAGGACACGAAGTTCTGCGGTCTTCTCGTTTAGCCGGTTCACCTCTCCGATAATGACATCACCGACCTTCGGGGAATTTATCCTAGGTGCTGATGAGTCTACAGAAATGACTCCTGAGTTGCTCACAAGATGGCCGGAGAGTACAGCGACTGGCCCCCTATCCGTCATATGGAGGCCATGGCCTAATTCTTCTCCTGGGTCAACTTCAACAGAAAAACCAGGGGTTACTTGGTCACCGACCGTTGCTGTCATCGGCACGCCGACCCGAAGACCCCCTATGAACGGTACGGCAAGTATTGGATCCACTATTGCGGGGTTAGTCGCCAGAAAGCTGCTCTAGTCTTACCTCTCTGTCTGCTGTGATGGGAGTATGCCGAGGGAAGGGAGAAGTCTGCCTCTCCGTACCTCTCTACGAACCATCCATGCTCCTCGAACAGTGGCTCTATGTGGCTCGCCTCGGCACTGTGCATCAAATGCGAGGATGCTCGAGTAGATAGGATGGCATCCAGAAAGGGGCGATCGGCCTTTGGAGACTGCCTCCCCCAAGGTGGGTTGCTGATTACGACGTCAGGAGAATCTAGTTCGATAGAGTCTGTGCCGATAGTAGCCTGTATTACTTCGACAGAGTCGGAAAATCCCATCTTTTCAGCATTGGACTGTGCTGTATGGCAGGCATTTTGGTCGGCATCAATCAGAACTGTTCTGCCTGCACCCAGAGCCATGGCGCCCAATCCGAGCACCCCATTGCCCGCCCCTAGGTCGGCAACTGTGCATCCCTCATGTAAATCACCAAAGGTGGAAATATCAGTGAGCCAACGAGCGGCCAAGTCTCCATCAGTGGAGTATTGCTCAAGTTCGACTAATTGAGATTGGGTTTGCTCGAGTTCAGAAAGTAACATCGCCAGCCTTCTGACTCGCATGCTTACCGAAAGTCTACCTCACCTAAGAACCAATTCAGAGTGCAGATTAGATGAAATTCTATGCAGAGTTCAAGTACTCTCGACTCCGATACTACGTCGAGCCGATGTCCGATATACTGTCCTATGGTCTTCTGGCCATCGTTATTGGCCTTGCAATGCTATTGATCTATGCGCTTTCTCTACTAAAATCGATACAGCAGGAGTCCAATCTAATTCGAGAACAGTCAGCATTACAAAAGGATGCAATGGGGAGATTGGAAAGCAAAGAAATAGACCCAAACGCCATTACTGCAGGGATTGCTGGTAGTGGAGATATTCTGAAGGGTGCAGTTTTGAATTCACTAAGAGAGATTAATTTCTCTGGAGACATAGAAGGAATACGTGCCTCTGCAAAACGAATAGGTGAAGAAGTTGCTGACATCAACAAGATTTTTCTCGATAAGCAGGAGGCTGGTGGTTGGGCGGAAATAGAGCTTGAAGCAAGATTGAAGGATACTTTCAGAAATGTTCAGATTCGAAAAAAGGTCGCAAAGTTGGATGGGGTAGAGCCCGATGCTCATTTGGTACTGACTGGGGGAAAGATCCTCTGTATTGATTCCAAGTTCCCTGTTAAATCATTCAAGGCCACCATCCCAATTTCAGAAGGGGGCCTGGGGGAAGAAGATGGTCGGAAACGAGTCGGTTCACGCAAGGACTTCATCGATGCGATCAAGAGGCATTTTGCCAAAGTTGAGAAAGATTATGTCCGACCAGATTTAGGCTCAACTGAGGTCGCATACCTGTATGTTGCATCTGAGAGAATCTACCACCACATGGTGAGTCCTGACAATCCAGAAGAATGTGAAATTGTTCGAGATGCAGCAAACAAAGGTGTTATCCTATGCTCTCCTTCGACTCTAATCGCAAATATGCACCTAGTGAGAGTTGCAGAGCGTGCAATGGGAATTGCTGGGGATAGCGACAAGATCCTCAGGGGGCATGATAAACTGCGTCGTTCAATTGCAGAGTTAGTTAATGCTTGGAAAACAATGAGTGGCCATGTGAATAATACCCAAAAAAACCGCTTAGTAGTACAAAATTTCCTGGATGAAGTCGAGAGTTCTATGGAGAATTTGGATAGTCTTGACTTAGGTGGGGATGAAGAATGAGTGCCTACTCGGAAATCCATGATCGATTGGGACTCAAACGAGTTTCACTCGGTCGTTGATATGCCGGAGGAATACACGATCCTAGACCTCAGTCGAGGAGTCTGGAGTCAGCCTGAGACTACTTTCAGCGTGGGGAAGTACGACGAGTTTAGACCCAATCTGTACAATACTGATCTCTTTGGGGGAGAGAGGAACATGCACATTGGGATTGACATCGGAGGGCCAGTTGGAACTCCTTGCATGGCATTCATGGATGGGGTTATTTCGCAGTTCGGCTACAACCCAGAACCCGGAGATTACGGTAACGTCATCATCACCAAGCATGAGATTGGGGGAGTTCCATTATGGGCCTTGTACGGGCACCTCAATGCAGCATCGATAGAAGGGATAAGGGTTGGAGATAGGGTCGAGGCGGGAGAGGTGATTGCCTGGTTCGGGGCATTTGAAGAGAACGGAGGCTGGGAGCCTCACTTGCACTTCCAACTTTCTCTGATTGAGCCGGAGACTCATGACATGCCAGGAGTTGTAGCACCGGAGGACAGGGATCAGGCTCTCAAGGACTATCCCGACCCAAGGCTCGTATTGGGGCCACTCTACTGAATTGAAGCTAGATGGGTCTTCAATGACTCTATCGCAGGCATTTCAGATGGATCCTCGCCGGAGAGTAGTGCTAGCCCTATTGACACCCAATCAGTTACGTGAGCAGCGTATAGTAGCCTCTCCAGCAGGCTTTCCCCTTCGCACTCGATGACCCATGCGGGGGAGGATTCTATCTCTTCGAGCATCCACTCGATCCTTGCACATGTCCTCGGATGCAAGTCTTCGCATGAGAATAGCAATAATGCACGATTGCTAGCGGACTCGCTAGTCCATGCCACGATCTCGTTGTGGTTCATCTCGGGTACGTCTGTGACTCCTGCGAATATTGCCGAGTTCTCATTCAACTGACAGGAAAAACGGTATGCTGCTGGCCCTAAGCAGGTAGGTGCGACTATCCCAATTTCACTTCCAACTAGGGATCTTGACAGTGTGGCGGCCATTCCGGAGTTGGTAGACAAGTCTGAATCTGCAGATGCTTGAGAGAGTCTATCAAGAATACCAGATATCTCTTCAGGACTTGGTCTTGGGAGAATGCCGAGTTCCCAGCATGCCGACAATTGGGTACCGAAGATGTGCCCAAATGCTGAGCGGGGCATTTGTCCGGGAGGCACATTGAGGCAAACGGAATCCTCGGATTCCGAGAGAATATCCTCTAACTCGCCTCCGGAACATATTCCGACAACGGCCCCACCTGCTGAAAGTACCTCTCTGACACCATCCAGAGTCTCTTCCGTATTTCCGGAATAAGAGGTCGCCATAACAAGCCACTCTGGACCCCACCAACTAGGGACGCCATAGTCGGTCCAGACCACGAATGGCAGCCCTCCAGAGTCATCCGATAGGGCCTTCAAGAACAACCCTCCTGCTCCTGAGCCCCCCATTCCCAGACAAAGAACTCCGTTCCAGTCGGAGTCTTCGACCATGCCTAAGCTCGCGGACATCGAGGCACGGAGATCGTCTACGAACTTCCTAGTGAATCCTGCCATATCGCGAGGATCTAGTTCGGAAATCAATTCTTCGAAATCGGGCTCGCTCATTTTCCCCCTCCTCTGCCAGATACTGGCAGTGCCATCCAGCCCCCATCTATGAAGCCAATGCGCAATTCAGCCACCTCACCGTCATCGTCGTACGGGAGTGCGACAGTTGAGACCTTGTAGTCAGAAGGATCCATGAATTCGGCAGCAGAACTGTCTCGATTGAGAACCTGGACAGTACTCTGTTCGGCACGCGTACACACCACACTGGAAGACTCCATGTCCCGCCAAGTAGCTCCGGATCTCTCAAATCGGTCTACCTTCCTTAGAATTGGGCCGTCCTTCTGCCAACTATCAACTATCCAGAGTGATTTCTTGAATCTGACCACGTCCCCGATAGAATAAGCGGGTTTCCTGTAACTGAGAGTCAGCCTCGTGACCTCGACCCCCTCATTGACCCCAACAACAGTTGAACTCTCTTTGACCGAGCCACCGAACGACCTGGTTAGTTTCCTACCCCATGTTCTTGCGAGGCTCTTTGAACCCAATTGAAGATCCCATCCGCCGGTAACCGGACCTTCCTTTGAGACGAAGAACATCGGATTTGGCTCCATCGACTGAAGTAACTCGTCCAAGGTCGATCTGAGGCTGGAAAGTTCTTCTTCATTCAGTTTCCTCCCGGCCGATCTTAGTTGGACTGTTGCCTCGAAGTAGTCTCCATCCTTTCTCGTACAGGGTGTACAAACCGCGTTGCTAGTCTGAAGAAGAGGAGAGTGGGAATCATGAAATTCGTAACCATCAATGCTTCCTGTAACCTCAACATGCAACCTGTTAGTTCGCTGGTCAATTTCCTGAACTGAGAAGTCGACAGCGACCTTCTTGGCCCTCTCCTCGAGTATCAGATTCTCCCTGATCCTGAGATCTGCTATACCGTCTCTGTCCATCATGGACCAACCGCCTCTAATTTCGAATGAGTCGCACTTTGCACAGCGTCTCTGCTGAATTGTGTCTGGCATCTTCGAGAGGGTCGTCCTCTTCCTGAGGCAGGACTCGCATAGCCTGTCCGTGGATAATGGGGGGTCAGCGCCGCATGTGATGCAAAAGGCCCCTCCAGACATTCGATTACCAGTTATCCGCCCAGACCGCCCCGTTAGAAGGCTTCCGAGAGCATCTGGGCTCATTCCCCTGCATCTTGGGCTGTTTTCGCCGAGATCTGCCTCTTGAGATCAAAGAGAATTGAAATCCTGCTGAAGGAATAGTACCCGAGAATAGCAGACAACAGTGCATAGGTAACTAGAGCGGCGATTTCTCCAGTCAATTCATCCCCTCCTTGTCAATCTCCCTATTCAGTGACTCCAACTCGGACCTTAGGTTGTAGATCGAGTAGTTTAGCAGGACCAAGCCAATGAACAGGATCATGAACGAAATTGCTCCGAAACCCATAACCTGAACGATCTCCGGATCGACACCGGTCTCCTCCGACTCCCTAAGAATGACTCCTGGGTGCCGATTCCTCCAGATTGTTGTCGCAGCGGCTGTAATTGGGACCAGAATGAATCCGAACAAACCAACGGCTGCTAGAGTGTCTCTTGTTTCTTCCCCATCAGGCTGGCTCCTTAGTGACATCACAAGGAACAATGCCACCGAAGTCAGAAGGGCGTAGGTGTTCAACCTCACATCCCCCCAATCCCATGGAACACCCCATTCAACAGAACCCCAAATTGGACCTGAAATAACCACTCCTAAACCAAAGAGGAGCCCGAGTTCAGAACCAATTACAACCATGCTCCAACCCCTCTCTGAGCGCTTAACATACCATGAGACAGCACCAATGAATAGTAGGGAGAACGAAATGAATGAGGACCAAGCGAATGGAACGTGCCAGTAGAGTATCCGATATGCCTCGGGTGCATTCCAAGATTCGGGGTCTACCAAGGGAGCTTGGAAAAATCCAAGGAAAGCTGTGACTGCAGCGCATAGCAGCCCGACTAAGGTGATGGTGACTGCTGAGTCCCTGTAATACCTCACAGTCGTGGGAAAAACAACATAGTGATGAATGCTGTTGGTCAGTAATCTGGAATCAGCACGGCTGATAACCATACCAATGCAGAGAGGAGGCTGGCTACTATACAAGTAACCAATGGCTCGTGTATGGATAGGCCCCATGTCATCCCATTATCAATGATCGAAGAAAGAGCGTCTGTCAACTCCAGGAATGGCCAGACCATTACGACCAGTAGTAGTGGAGCAGGGGCTGCTGAAGACCTAGAAAGGTCGGAAACCAAGAGATGTAAGGCAGTAGATGCAATTGCCAAGTCCATCATGGCCAGAGCAGGTATCCACAACCAGGCCAGTACCTCGGAGGAAACTTGGTCATCAACAGAACCGGAAAGCACGAGCCATGAAAGATATGTTACTGGGATGGGGAGTATGATAGATGCCCCAGAAATTGAGAATGCAGGCCGTGCCATAGGCCCCGCTACGGCATCCCACCAGCGACCGCAATCAGACTCGGAAAGTCTGGATACAATTGCAGGTGATGAGATCGATGCAATAAAGGCCGGAGCGAGTACCAAAGCGGCGAGAAGTCGGCTATCATGTGACTGGAGGTCGAAATCCATCAACAATGCATATGAGAGCAGGATGGCAACAATCGCGGGAGTTGCCCTCCCAACTGTTTCTATGGGATTTCTGAGCTCCATCCTGATAGACCAACGAATTAGAGATGAGATTGCGCGTTTCTCGCTTGATTGGATGGTTGCAGGCAAATTAGAGGGTTCGCCGGATGCTTCTCCTGGAGATTCAATCAGAAATCCATCCTCAATTGTCAGAATTCTATCTGCACATGAAGAGAGATCTTTGTCATGTGTCGCCACCAATATCCCATGATTCCGGGATGATAGCGCCCTAATCCACCCCTTCAGTGACTCCTTTGCGGAGTCATCAAGGCCTTCAGATGGCTCGTCTAGAAGGACAACTCTGGGAGTCTCGCTGAGTGCTGCAGGGGCCAAACCGCACAATATGGATAGACGCCGCCTGAGGCCCCCAGAAAGGTGTGCGACCCGATCTTCGGACCTATGAAGGAGACCCCAGTGCCCCAATAGATCCGCTAATTGCCCTTCGCGAGGGTGAATTCCTGCGACAGAAAGGGATACTGCAAGCCTCTCTGAAACGGTCTCTTCTCCGGAGATTCCGCCATTCTGAAGCGTCAGGCCCATAGGAGGAGGGGGATTTCTGCGGCCATCTGAGTCCCTTACCAATATCGATTCTCCTCCCTCGTGCCAGACTACTTCGCCGGATCTCAATGGTAAGATTCCAGCAAATGCCTCTATCAGCGTAGTCTTTCCAGAGCCATTGTCACCCAAAATTGAGATCACTTCTCCGGCTCCAATGTTGACAGATGCTCCCTCTAGAACCTTAGATGGCCCTCTGTGCACTTCTATCCCCTTTACCTGGGCCAATGGGGATATGGTCATATTGTGTCGGCAGAGGACTGTCATATTGAGTGTTCCATAACTACGAATCCCTCTTTAGAGCAATCATCTGGGACCTATCAATGGCCAGAGACACCGACTTTCTCTGGGGCCAATTAGAGACCATTGACTTTCTCTGGATTGCGATTCTCTTTTTGGTTGCAATCGGTCCGCTGGTCTACGCTGGCAAGAAAGGAGATAGTGTGGCTCTAGCAGTGGTTCTTTCACTACTTCTCATCCATTTCGTCCAGTACTTCTTATCGATTCTACAGCACGAGTTGTTTGATTTCTTTCCTGTAGACATTTTCGGTTTGATACCTGCTGTGTCCGGAGAACCGTCCCATTTCCACCGGATGTTCACTTCTGCATGGTTGCATGCCGACTTTTTTCATGTTCTTGGGAACATACTCGTAATAGCATTGGCTGGAGTTCCGCTCGAGCAAAGATTAGGGGCAAAAAGATGGATTGCTGTGTACTTCATGGGTTTCCTTGGTGGTAATATTGCATGGGTCTTGTCCCACCCTGATTCATATTCTCCAGCAATAGGTGCTAGCGGGGCTGCATTCGGACTTCTGGGGGCTTACTTGGCATGCTGGCCAGAAGATAAGATCGATTTTCCACTACTTTGGATTATCAGGGCTTGGCCCGTATGGCTAATTGCATTCGTCCGACTAGGGTTCGAGATTTTCCACATGTACTCTATTCAGAGTGGCACGGCTGGAGAAACCAACATAGCTCATATGGCACACGTTGGTGGATTCTTCCTTGCTTACCTTGTCGCTAGACCAATCGCAAAGGGAGCTCCGAGCCCTATTGGCGATATTGGCGCTTCAGGGAAATCATCTTCATTGCCAGATGAAATTAGAAGGCAGGCTACTGCTAGAATGGGGGACTTGCAGAACGATCCTTGGAGTTCCGCGGGAAAAGGTTTGGATGGAAGGGCTGCAAGAATTCTGACCAGATTGAGGGAGGAAGGGGACGAGTTGGAGACTAGAAGGGCTTGGCTAGAAGAGTTGGCTGAGCACACAATATGCCCTATCTGCGATGGGGAAATAGTCGCTATCGTCGACAGGGGAGTATGCAGATTGAATTGCTCCCTGTCCCCGAGCCACATTAGGTGGCCATAAGTGACAATCTAGCGGACACTTACAGGTTGGAGTTATACAGGTCTTGACTTTGGCTCTCTAAGAGAGCCATGGTCAGAGGTCCAGGAAAGTTCTTGCCATTTGCCATCGCGGTTTTGGTTTTCTTGCTTGACGTGCCAATAGGTTACGCTCATGTTCCGGATGTAGAAAATTCTGATTCCACGGTGTTTATCGGTGGTGAAAACCCAACTATCGCATCATTGATTTGTGATGGCGAGGAATGTCAGAAAGATAGAAATCCGATCCACACACCTCTCGATTCTACGCCTCCAGCCATGGAATTCGGCTGGTGGCATGGATTCTGGTCCGACTCCGACGCCAATGGTTTCGATGATAGACTCCAACTTATCGTGACCGGTGAAAGGGAGTCCGTCTCAGTAACTTCGATCGTTGGTGATGATGGTAGAGACACTGTTGCGATAATTGTCCATTATGCATGGCATCCAGGGGAGTCTGACATCAATTCATTAAGAGGGGTGATCGAGCAACATGGATGGGAAAATGAAGGATCTTGGTTCATGATAATGGATCATCTAGATGCTGTTGTCCTAGATCACGTTCCTGTGAGTTCACTAATCGAAGTGTGGGGCTTAGATGGAGTTGTACTTGTCGAGGAGCAGAGTGTCATTGTGCCCTACCTAGACAAGGCAACCAAGGGTTCCAAGGTTAGGACCTCGGGCGTATATGACGAAACTCTGAGAGGGCTGGGGTACCATGGTTCTGGCAAAGTAATCGCAATTCTTGACACTGGAGTCGACAACGAGCATTTTTCACTTGATGATTTCTCGGACAATAACAAGGATAACACAAAGGATCCCGATGACATAGAGGATCCCAAATGGGTTGGTGGATGCGATGCAACTGGAGTAGGGCAATCAGGATGCAACGATGAGGATCCCGATGATGGGGACGGTCACGGAACCCACGTAGCTGGAATAGCCCTGGGCACAGGAGACTCTAGTCGAGTTAACCAGGGATACTCCCCCGGTTCTTATTTGGTCGACGTGAAGGTCATGGAAGACTACGGCGGGGGAAACTCCCAGTCGATCCTAGCAGGAATACAGTGGGCCATTAACAACAAGGATACTGATTGGGGCAATAATGCATCTAGCAGGGGCATTCATGTACTTTCTATGTCCTTCGGCAGAGCTAGCTCTGCGGTAGGGGATAACAACGAAGATGGTTCATCGGCAGAGGGTAATCTTGTCAATCAGGCCTCAGAGAATGGTTTGGTCTGTGTGGCTGCAATCGGAAACGATGGAGCGAACAATGTAAACTCCGTAGGCGCTGCAGATACCTCGATCACTGTTGGATGGCTGGATGACAAGAATACTATCGATCGTAGTGATGACTCGATTAGTTCGAACTCAAACTATGGTCCGAGGACCGATGATGATGACGGAGACTCGTGGGACGAAATGAAGCCCTGGGTTGTGGCCCCTGGATCGAACATCAACTCCGCTCAGCATGCCGAATCATCCGGGATTATTCCGGGTTCTGAAGTAAATAGGGCGAGTGATGACTACACTCAGTTATCGGGATCTAGCATGTCTACTCCGGCAGTGGCTGGACTTGTGGCAATAATGCTAGAAATCGGCGAAATGCGCAAGATGCCATTCATGGACGAGGATGAGCCCGGAATAGAGAGGTATGAGGCGATCAGAAGTTTCCTTGCAAGTGGCTCTGAATTCAGGAATGAATGGTCCGTGGATGAAACCTGGCAAGACAACAACTGGAACACCCGATATGGTTTCGGAATTATTGACGGGGGAGAAATCGCTAGTGAGATGTTCGACGACACCGGAGGCGGTGGCGGTGGCGGTGGTGGCGGTGGAGGAAACCAGACCTCAGGGCCCGGGGCGAACCAAGAAGGGCATTGGGTTGAGATTGAAAGCCCTTCAGCTTACGCGTGGTTGGTAGAAGGCAGGGAGTACAACCTAAGGGGGCACATCAACGAGCATGGCGAGGACAACGGCACTATAGAGGAGGTTGCTGTAAAGGTCGAGATGGAGTTCAGAGAGTCTTCCGACACTCCAAAGCAAAGGTCTATCCTGGTAAATTGGTCGAATCCTACGGGAATTACCAACTGGACAGCACCGTTCGAAGTCCCTGACCTTCCAGATGAATACACCGATGTTTCAATCACCGGAATGGTTGCGGCGAGGAACGACATAGGGAGATGGAGCAATACAACCGAGTTCTTCTTCCCTGTTGGCAGGGTAAACATCACACTGGAGGGACCTAGTGGCCAAGGTGACCTAGAGGGGACCGTAGAGGTTCATGGCCAGTTCCATTCAATTGGGAATGCAACAATTCAATGGAGGCTGGACAGCGAGGAGTGGCAAGATGGGCCCCATTACCATGATGGGGAGTGGACCATTGAGGATCAGAAGGGGATGAGGCATGCAACCTCCCGTTACAAGGGAGATGGGAGTATCGATCCGGATTACCAGGGCCACGCATATTGCGTACACATGTTCAAAGCGGCACAGAATTCTGGTAATAGCGTCGACTGCGAAGATGATGACGATGGTTGGACTCAATGGAGTTTCAATTGGGATACTACTCAGCACAAGGACGAAGAATACAGAATCTCCGTGAGGGTGATTAGCGCAGTCGGTGTGACTTCTGAAGAGATCAGAAGAGTTGTCAGAGTTGACAATATAGACCCAATGCCAGACTTGGTTTTTGTAAGTAAATCAATTTCCGTGCAGGAATTCGGAATCCCTATGCAGGAATCGTACGTTAACACATTCTTAGAAGTCAGGGCAACGATTAGGAATACGGGGGATCAAGCTGCCACTGATGTTGGAGTCATCTTGGAAGAATGGGGTGAGAGACGAGATGAGTATGTAATTTCAAACATAGATACGGGGCAGTTCGTTGAAGTTGTAATGTACTGGAACCCAATGGATTCAGGAGACGCTCTGCTATCCATATCGATAGACCCTTTGAATTCAATTCAAGAGTTGGACGACAGCAACAATGAGCTTGTCGGAACCTTCTCTGTTGTCCCGAGGCCCCCCGGGGTTGACCTGGCAATTAGGGCGGGATCAATTTCTGCCGTTACAGTTTCTAGCCCGATTCCCAGGCCTGACGAGTCAGCCGTCGTCCAAGCAAGGGTCGACAATCTGGGTTCGCAAGACGCGGTCGGAGTCTCGGGTAGTCTGGAAATAATGACTGATCGAGGATGGGAACTAATTGGAAATTCGAGTGCACCATTGGTTCTGGGTGGCTCGCATTCAATGATTTCATTTCCCTTTGCACCTAATGTTTCAGGGCCACTAAATGTGAGGGTAAGTGTCATTCTGGAAAGCGGAGGAGACAATGACTGGTCGAACAATGAACGCATCAAGACCCTGCTTGTTGACAGTACCACGTTATCCGGTCCAAGAGATGCCTCCCTGAATCCCGGAGAGTCCCCCCTTGCCATAGTAAGCCTAGACAGCGAGGATGGTGATGACTTGCTAATTGGGGAGAAAGATGGAACCCTGTTAATGTACAAACTAACTGAGAGTAAATCGTTAATTGAATGCAATAACGTGATTGAGGAAAGGTGGTCTGGAGATATAGCGATAGTTGGCACAGATGATGGTTTTGCCCACATTGTGTGGACAAGACGTTACATGGGGCCAAACTGGTTCCTAATGCAGACCCTGAGTTACTCGACCATTGACTCAAGTTGCAGGATTTCTCCCCCACAGGACTTACTCCCGGGCATTCCACTCTCAGATGGCAAGTATTGGGGCATTGACATGGACATTAGAGACTCTGAAATTCTTGTTTCTGGCTACCACAGAGATGTTTTCAGCGAGGGCAGTCTCGAAGACGAGACAAACATATTCCTGATTCATGCAGAAAGCCCACTCTCATCTGATGACTGGGTGCTGCAAACTGGAATAATTAGGGACATCGATGCTGATCCTTCTCAGATTGACTCGCTATCGGTTGAATTCGGACACGAGCAGGCACATATCCTCTATCAAACGATCAGAAATGACACCACTGGCAAGGACCGTCTTGGTGTTTGGTACTCGCATGGAAAGATTGGTCAAGAGACATGGGCATATCGCAAGGCGGTTGGTGACGAGACAGCCCTCCCGTTGCTAACGGTGATAGAAGATGAGGATGGAGATACTTTGGTTTCACTATGGAGGGAAGGGGACCCCCAAGACTCCGAGCTTGTCGTTTTCGTGACCGATTCAAATTTCATGACCAATGGGGAGATGGAGACGAGGGTCCCGGCAAGAGGTATGGCAGGAATCGGAGTTGTAGAGTCGGAGAGGGGTATCCAGGTCCTATTCGACCGCGTGGGTGCAAATGGCCCTCAAGTAGAGTACGGCCTGATTGACGTTGATGATGGTTGGATAGGGCTCTCTGACGCTTTGGTCAGAGGGCAATACAAATCGATGGATAGGTCCGAAGACTCTGGAGAGACGGTAATGATACTATCATCATCTGACGGCTGGCAAATAAGGACACTGATAGATGACGGGTCTGCTAAACGAGGTGGGGGTCTGTCTGACCAACTGAGATCATCCCTGGGCTTGGACCAGGAGAGTTTCGAAATCCTGGTAATTGGCGTCGCGTTGGCGGTCCTAATACTGGGAATGGTGACCTTGGTCGGGCTTTCCGCACAGGGAGTCAGATGGGTAGGAAGGAGGGGCTCGATTGACAAGGATGCTAGCGTGGTTATGGAGGATGACGTTGTCGATCTAGTTGGGGAAGCGGATCTATCGATTGGCTCGGACGAGGTGGAAATAGTCCACGAAGAGGACGATGTGACTGACTTAAGCGGACGCGATAGCAGGAGAGCAAGAAGGGAAAAGAGAAGTTCCGAGGGAGTCGAGTTGCAAGGAGTGGAGGATTCCAGCACTATTGAAACAGTATTGGAAATCCCAATTCCGGATTCCCCCCTAATGCCCCCAGTTGCTGGCCAGGTTACTTGCCAAGGTTGCCAGAGTCGGTTCGCAACAGAGCCGGGCACCATATCAATGAAGTGCCCAGTTTGCGGAACTAAGATAGGTCTCTGAGGTCAAGGGATGCCTCGGATTATACTCGCTTCTGCCTCAGAAAGGAGAAGGTCCCTCATGGCAGATTTCTCTGGAGTCGGTGGGGTTGAGGTACTCTTCAGAACGCTGAAAGTTAAGGAACCCGAGCCTACGAGTAGTCTCGACGTGAAATTGCAAGTTGAAGCCTCCTGCATGCACAAGGCGAGAGCAGCTGTATCGGAACTTGTTTCTTCCGAAGGGCCAGAGATAGAAATGATCGTTGTCTCAGACACACTAGTGGAGGACCCAGACGATTCCCGTGCCGCATTGGGTAAGCCAAGCGACAAGATTAGCGCGGCTTCGACCCTGATTAGACTCTCTGGCAGGAGACACAAAGTTTGGTCTTCCACAGCGATCATCACCAGAAATGGTTCTGGTATGGAAATTGATTCGGGTTGGGGAGCCGCGATTTGGACGGATTTCTCGATAGTTGAATTTGATGAAATAGGAGAAGGCGTAATGGAAGATCTGATCAGAAGCGGGTCTTGGGTCGGGAAGGCTGGCGGGTATGACCTAGCCGGAAAGGCTGGTTCGTTTTCAAGAGTTGTCGAAGGGACTGATGTGACGGTTCTCGGTTTCTCTTGCAATGCATTCAGCGAAATCGAGGAATTACTCTCTAGACGAAAGTAACCCCGCCGAAATTCAAGACGAAGTCGCGCTGGATTTCATCGAACCAGTCGAGCATCGACGAGTCGAAGCGGACAGTGGAGACCTCGTTGTCGTGAAGCAAGTCGTCTTGAATCCCTTTCAGGGTGCCCGGGGCCGCTCCACAAGAAACACATGCACCATCCAAATCAATTACCAGTGACAGTGACCTGTTGCCGTCATTTCTAGCCTCTATTTCCCCGCTGGAAACAACCAGCGACCCCCCATGACCTTCCAAGGCAGCCCTAACTACTCCGAGCCTCACCATCAGAGCTGGAACCAATGATTTGTCTTGGTTCTCGAATAACTCAATTAGTGACAGGGAAAGAAGTCTGGAAGTCTCGATGGGATCGTTGTTCTCTAAGATCCGACGTTCTGCCTCGTTCTGGATCGCTTCGCTGATCTGGGACCTGTAGGTTTCCTCTAGGTTATCTGAGACTCCCGCATCGCCTCTATTGTTCATCCAATTTATGCGAATGTGAAGGCCATTATAGGGTCATCTAATGAAGCAAGGGATTGAATAGTCATGTAGTTCCGGTAAGAATGAGGGGATTGAGGAGTGTCATTGCTGGAGATCAAAGACCTGCATGCGGGCATTGACGGAAATGAAATTCTAAAGGGCATAAACCTGAAAATTGGACCTGGTGAAATCCATGCCATCATGGGTCGAAACGGCAGTGGCAAAACGACAACTGCGAATATCATAATGGGTCACCCGGACTTTGAGGTAGAGTCAGGGGATGTGTTGCTTGAGGGCGAGAGTCTGCTGGAATTAGAATCATGGGAGAGGGCTCGAAAGGGTGTCTTTCTCTCATTCCAGTATCCACAGGCGGTTCCGGGACTTCAGGTTGGAAATTTCCTCCGGAAGTCGGTTGCTAGCATTAGAGGGGAAGAGGAGGCCAAGGGTTCTGCCTTCCGAGAGCGGTTGACTAAGGCGATGGAGGCACTCGATATACCACGTACCTTCATGTCGAGATATGTCAATGACGGTTTCAGCGGAGGAGAGAAGAAACGCTTTGAGATCCTACAACTGATGCTACTAAAGCCTCGACTTGCAGTTCTCGATGAGACAGATAGTGGCTTGGACATAGATGGGATAAGAACTGTGTCCGAAGGAGTAAATGCAGCAATCAGGGGATCTGATTCTGGAGCATTGATTATCACACACTACTCTAGAATTCTGGAGCATGTGCAACCGGATATGGTGCATGTACTGTTGGATGGCAAGATTGTATCCTCAGGAGGACCTGAGCTGGCTACAAAACTTGAAGAGAAGGGCTACGAATGGCTGAAACAAGAATGAGGTGCTTAGGTGGGAGATAACAGTGAAGCTCGCGGGGCAGTAGGGGAGTACAAGGCTGGATGGCATGACCCTGAAGACTCAACGATTAGATTCGACTTTGGCCTTTCAGAGGAAGTAGTCAGAGAAATATCTAAGCTCAAGAATGAGCCTCAATGGATGACTGATATCCGAGTTAAAGCCTTCAATCACTTCTCTAAGAGGAAAATGCCCACATGGGGCAACATGTCGATGTTAGAAGAGATTGACTTCGACAACATCTGCTACTACCTGCGATCATCAGAATCTACTGAGAAGGACTGGGATGACGTGCCTGAGGACATCAGGAACACTTTCGAGAGGCTGGGTATTCCTGAAGCAGAGCAGAAGTGGTTGTCTGGGGTAACTGCTCAGTATGAGTCGGAGGCAGTATACCACAGCATCAGAGAAGACTTGGAAAGCCAAGGAGTGATTTTCCTGGATATGGACAGCGGGCTCAGGGAATATCCAGATCTAGTGAAAAAGTGGTTCTGTTCCGTGGTCCCTTACTCTGATAACAAATTCTCTGCGCTAAATACCGCAGTCTGGTCCGGTGGATCATTCATCTATGTGCCAGAAGGGGTTCACGTTGAGATGCCAGTACAGGCATACTTCAGAATCAATGCAAAGAATATGGGTCAATTCGAAAGGACCCTGATTATTGCCGATAAAGGAAGCAGCATCCATTACGTCGAAGGATGTACCGCTCCTACATACTCAACTGACTCACTACACTCTGCGGTAGTGGAATTGATTGCTCTTCCAGGTTCGCACATCCGGTACTCGACTATCCAGAACTGGAGTTCAAATGTTTACAATCTAGTCACAAAGAGGGGAATCGCGCATGAAAATGCCAAGATTGAGTGGGTAGATGGCAACATTGGAAGTAAACTCACGATGAAATATCCAGCTGTGATTCTTAAGGGCGAAGGCAGTCATGCAGAAGTAATTTCGGTTGCATATTCCGGAGAAGGTCAGCACCAAGATGCTGGGGCTAAGATTCACCACCTAGCATCCAACACAACTAGTAAAATTCTCTCAAAGAGCATCAGCAAAAATGGAGGCAGGGGGTCTTACAGAGGGATGGTTACAGTTTCGCCCAAAGCGGATAACTGCAAATTGAACGTGGTCTGTGACGCACTAATCCTGGATGAAGGTAGCAGGTCGGACACATATCCCACAATGGAAGTAGCGAACGCAACTGCAAGGTGTGAACACGAGGCGAGTGTTTCGAAGGTTAGCGATGAGCAATTATTCTATCTAATGAGCCGTGGACACTCAGAGGAAGAGTCACTGGCGATGATTGTCAACGGTTTCTTCGAACCCTTCACAAGAGAACTCCCCATGGAATACGCGGTGGAACTCAATCAACTGATGGCTCTTGAGATGGAAGGAAGCATAGGTTGAGGTCGAATAATGGATTCGGCCTCGCGATACCTCAGAATGGAGACGCCAGATAAGGCCGATCATCTTTGGAGGTACACCCCCTGGAAGAAGGTTCACCCTACTGGTGACTTGTCTGAGATCCCAACTCTAGGTCAGCCCGAGATTAGTCTGAGCCTGATTGACGGTTCGAAGGCCCCTAATGGAATCGAGTTGAAACGTGGCGGTTCCGGAGAACCAGATTTCTCAATGAGCAGCGCGTTGACGAATTCATTCCTTCATGCTTCGGCTAAGGATTCACAATGGACGTTGGTCGTGGACAGGGGTTTCTCTCCCGGCAAGCCTGTGATTCTTGATGTTAAGGCGAGTGGTTTTCCATCCGTTGCACACATCTCATTGGAAATAGGAAAGATGGCGGAATTTGAATTGATTACCAGGGTAACTGGCAACAGCGAATGGTTCGGACTACTAAGGACAGGTCAGATTCAAGACGGAGCAGTGGTGAATGATGTTGTAATCGGCCTACTGGAAAGAGGCACCATGCTGCGCTCCGACCGAATTGAGATTTGCCGGGATGCACAGGTCAGAGCAGGGACTGTTTCTTCGGGCTCTGATCGAACGAAGAGCGACCTTCGATACATTATGGGGGAAACTGGTGGAAACATCAGGGTCCTGGGATCGATCCTATCCACGGAATCTATGCACTTGGATCACCACATAGAAATCCACCATGAAGCACCCGAAACATTCAGCCGACTATCATGGCACTCTGCTTGTGGGGGAAGCAGCAGGACCATTGGGACTGGGATGCTAACTATCAGGAAGGGATCAAAGGGAGCGGATGCCGCGCAGATTTTTCACAACCTATTGCTCTCCGAATCAGCGGAAGCGGATTCGATCCCGGAACTGGAAGTAATGGAGAATGATGTCGTGGGTTGTGGGCATGGAACGGCAAATGGACCAATAGACGAAGAGCAGATGTTTTACCTCAAGACCAGGGGATTCGACGAGGAGGGCGCGAAGAATTCCTTGATCGCGGCATTCCTCAATTCTACTCTCTCGGAGATGGGTGGGGGGGAGCTACACGAATGGCTCGTAAGCGAGTTGACCCTACAATTGGAAGCCCTCAATTCGTGAGTGGGGAAATTGATTTAGCCTGATGACAGGCGCTAATGACGTGGACAGTGACCATTGCAAGGATTTCCTCTGTCCCTGCGGTTTCGAAGGAGATGCGATCCCAATGCGCCAGCACATGGAATGCCCCCGTTGCTTCAGGGTCGTAGAGGCTTGTTGCGAAGGAGTTCCCGAATATTGCTAGTCTTCCGAAATAGTTTGGTTAGTTTTGACGGATGATTAATTGGTGAAATCTAAGAGGTTGGCCCCTTCAGGATTGATTGTGGGGCGGTATCTTCTGAAAAATGGACTGGAAGAAAAAAAACACGAGGAGAAAGTCTCCAAGATTCTAGGCGGAGTAGCGTTTGGGTATCTTGCACTATGCTTTTTGGCCCCTCTTTCTCTTCCTTCTAATTCGGTACCGGAGCTCTCAGGGAGGGCG